>CALENA010000151.1 GCA_937910875.1 uncultured Desulfobulbaceae bacterium
ACTTGGGAATCTTCCCGAGCCGGACGTCACCCACAGATTCTGCGGATGAACCGGACATCTTTCAGCTCTCCAGCCCCTGGCTGCTGACTGAGGACCTGGAGGCTCTGGGCCTACGGCGGCAGGACATTGATCTGGTGATCCTTACCCACTTCGACTTCGATCACGGGGGTGGTGTGGTCAGGCACGACCAGAACGGCCAACTGGAGTTGACCTTTCCCAGAGCCCGTCACCTCCTGCAGGAGAGCGAGTGGCAGGATGTTCAGAATCCCTGCCGCCGCGCCCAATCCACCTATTGGCCCATCAACTTCGAGACCTTGGCAGCCAGCGGTCAACTGGAACTGATCGCCGGCGACAAGACGGTCTGCCCGGGCGTGAGCGTGCGCCACACCGGTGGCCATACCCGCGGTCACCAGATCGTTGAAATAGCCTCAGAGGAGCAGCTGGCGGTCCATCTGGGCGATTTGTTCCCGATGGCTGCCCATGCCAATCCCCTGTGGGTCATGGCCTATGACAATTTCCCCCTCGAGGTCATTGAGCAGAAGGAACAGCTCATGGCCGAGTATCGAGCAAAAAACGCCTGGTTCACCCTCTATCATGACCCACAGGTCCGAGCCTGCCACCTGGATGAACACAATCATGTGCGGGAGTTCTGGCCGACGACTTCTTGATCCGGAAACAAGCGGCCCACAAAATGCCACCCTACCGTACGTGGTGAGGTCTCTTGAACAGAACGGAACAACCAGGGGACGGGGTATTGCCTCCAGGCCACACAATAAAAAGTCCGGGACAGCGGATCAACCGTTCCGGGCAATGGCCCGGCTCATGCCCATGATCAAGACAAAGGCCAGGGCCAGCATGACCAGCAGGGAGGCCAGAAACAGTCGCCAGCCAAGATACTGAAAGATGATTCCAGGAGCAAATGAGCCGATAGTCCCACCCAGATAATAGCAGGAGATATAGAGTCCGTTGGCAAGGCCCCGGTTCTCTTCCACCAGACGATTGACATAGCCAGAGAGCAGGGAATGGGCCATGAACATGCCGAAACAGAAGGCAAACATGGTCAACCCCATCAACCATTGCACCTCGACCATGAGGAGCAGGGTTGCCGCGCCAAAGATCAGCAGCCCGACCCGCACCGCCCGCACCTCAGAGCCGAAAAAACGAATCATCCGCCCGGCATTGGCCGCCGCCAGCAGACCCATGGAATACCCGAGATAAAAAAGACCGATGCCAGACTCACTAAAATTTGGATCGATGCGCTTGAGTTCAAAGGGCAGGAAATTCATCACTGCGGCAAAGACATAGAAAATGCAGAATATGGCGCTATAGAGCCAGATCAGGGGGGGATTTGCCAGCAGACGTCGCAGTTTGCCCAGATCAGGGCGGCTGTAATTGAGATTGACGTCCCTCTCCAGCTTGTCCATTAAAAAAAAGAAAATCAGCAGGGCGACCCCCAGAACCGCAAAGAAAAAGCGCCACCCCAGCAGATCGGTGAACAGACCCGACAAGAAACGGCCAAGAAAGCCACCCAGGATCGTGGCCCCGATATAAGAGGCAATCGCCTGCTGCACCTCCTCACGGGGTGAGATATAGGCGATATAGCTCATCAGCGAAGTGAGGATCGCAGGGATGAGAAAACCCTGTGCTCCGCGAATCAGCAGGAGCCAGAGATAACTGTCGGTCACGGAAAAGGCCAACTCCAGCAGACCGAGACAGAGGACCGCCCCGCGCAGCAGATGTTTGGCGGAAAAGGATTCCAGAATAAAACCGTAGGCCAGGGGGGCGAATCCCAAGGGCAGCATCATCAGGGTGGTGAAGAGGACGGCCTGAAAACCGGTCAGACCAAATTCCTGCTGGAAGACCGGCTGGATCGGTTGAGCCGCATAAAGCGAGCAGATGGTGAGGATCGCGCCCAGATAGATGAGTGACTGGGGAGACTGGAGAGTGCGACGGCGCATGGCAGGGTTGGGGCTCAGTCTCTGGAGGGTTCAGCCGGCAGTCGCCAGGCCAGGAGTACAGCTCCTGCAGCCATGACCGCAGCCATCAGGAAACTGCTGGAGAAACTGCCCGAACGCTCGGCCAGGACCCCGGCCAGAAAGGGACCGCTGATCTGGCCAAGACCAAAGACAAAGGTCACAAAACCGAAGATGGCAGCCACCTGCGCCGGGGGGGCATAGTCCCCGATCAGGGCGGACATGATGGTCGGAACGCTCCAGGCCACAATCCCGAAACAGAAAATAGAGAGATAGAGAAAGACCTGAGGCAGGTCAAAACCAGCCAGGAGATAGGCGATGGTCTGGATACAAAAGACCAGGATCAGCCCGGCCCGGCGCCCGAAGCGGTCAGAAAAACTTCCGAAGACCGGGCCGGAAAAGAGACTCAAAAAACCGACCCAGGACCAGAACTGACCGGCCGTGCTCTCGGCAATCCCCCGCTCCTGGACCAGGGTGGTGACAATAAATGTCGCGTAGATCACATAGGTGAAACCAAAGAGAAAATAGAGGGCCCCGCAGTGCAGGACCCGTGGGGAACGAAGACTCAAACGAGGGTGTTCCCGTTCCGGAACAGCCAAACTCTCGCTGCCCCCGCCCACCGGGTCCAGTCCCAGTTCCCGGGGATGATCGCGAAGGATGAGAAAACAGATCAGCCCGATGAGCAGGACCAGGCCCCCCAGGACCTGCCAGCTGAGTCGCCAGCCCTCGACATAATTCAGGTTCAGCCAGGGGACCAGCTGGCCGCTCAGGATAATGGCAAATCCACTGCCCACGGCCACCAATCCTGCCGCCCTGCCCCGCCGGGCTTTGGTAAACCAGGCGGTGATCGTGGCCATGATCGGAATATTGGCCAGGGCACTGCCCATGCCGGTGATAATATAGAGGACAATCACCACCCCCAGGCTCTCGGCCCGGGAAATGGCCAGCATGGACAGCCCGATCACCAGCAGGGCCGCAGTGATCAGGCGACGACTGCCAAAGCGGCTGTTCAGACGGCCACAGACCAGGATCGCGGCCAGATAACCGGCAAAATTCAGGGTCGAGATCAGCCCCATCTGGCCATACGAAAGAGACAGGGCCTTGCCCATGGAGGGCAGGAGCATTCCCAGGGAAAACCGACCAATCCCGAGACAGGCCAGGACGCAGAGATTGCCGGCCACCACCACATACCAGCCGTAGTGAATGGTGGAACCGGACCGGGGCGCAGCCAATTAAAACAGCCGGTTATTGAGGGCCAGGGAAGAGAGCGAGAGCATGCCCACCAGTTCGCCCCTGTCTTCAACCGGAGCCCGACGCACCCCGGCGTGGAGGAGCAGGCGCGCGGCATAGCGTATATCCATCTCGGCTGAAACCGGAATGACCGGCTTACTCATGATCTCGTACACATTGACCTCAGCGGCCTGGCGACCGGCCACCAAAACCTCACGAATGATGTCCTGCAACACGAGAATGCCCCAGACATCATCGGGATTGCGTTTTTCAACAAGCAGGGACCGCACCTGCTCGTGGCGCATCTTGGCCACAGCCTCGGCCACCGTGGCCATCCCATCAATAAAGACCAGTTTCAGGTCCATCACTTCCCGGGTCCGCACGATCTCTTTTTTTTCTACACTCATCGTATCCTCATTATTTTCCTGCTGTTTTCGGAATGGATCTGGCCACACTAGAAATATTGATCACGGACCTCTTCTTTAAAACGCTCCATCTGACTCTCAAGCCCGATCACCTGGTCCACGGCCAGGACCATGGCAATACCGGTTCCAGGCTGATCAAAACGACCTGCCGTACCAATGGCATCAAGAATGGTACGGACCACATGTTCCTCGACCAGCAAGAGAATGATATCGGTCTGGGCCTCAAGCGAGAGGCCAAAAAAGGTCTTGGCTTCATGAATCCCTGTCCCCCGGGCCGGGATAATCGTCGCCCCCGTGGCCCCGGCCTTCTTGGCCGCATCGACAATTTCATCGGTGAGACCGGCCTTAACCGAGGCAAGAATCATCTTGAATCGCATCAGTTTTTCTCCTTTATTTTGATATTCCTGCGGCCTTGAGCCCACTGGACATACTGGGCATAACCGAGGACGGTGATAATGGGAAACAGGCTGGCAAAGGCAATCAGACCAAAGCCGTCCAGGGCCGGATTGCGGCCGGGGACGGTCGAGGCAAGGCCCAGGCCCAGGGCCGCCACCAGAGGCACAGTCACCGTGGAGGTGGTCACCCCGCCCGAATCGTAGGCCAGGGCAATAATCTGCCGGGGCGCGAACACGGTCTGGAGTATGACTACCACGTAACCGATCATGATGTAGAGATAGAGCGGAGTCCCCGTGACAATACGAAAGGTCCCCAGGGCAATGCCCAGGGCCACGCCCACGGCCACGGTGATCCGCAGGCCCCACTGGCTGATGCTGCCGCCCGAGACCTCGTTGGCCTTATAGGCCACTGCAATCAGAGAGGGCTCGGCAATGGTGGTGGCAAAGCCGATCATCGCCGCAAACAGATAGACCCAGCCATACGCCTGCCAGACGGCCGTCTCGACCTCGGCCCCGGACGGACCATACAGAAAGAGCGGATCAGAAAGCTGGGTGGCCATGATTTTCCCCAGGGGGAAAAGGGCCTTTTCCAACCCGGCCAGAAAGAGCGCCAGCCCGATGACCACGTAAATACCGCCCACCACCAGACGACCAAGATGAGGGATCGGCTGCCGCAGAACTGCCAACTGGAAAAAGACGATCAACAGAAGAATGGGCAGGACATCACGACAGGTCGAGATGAGGATGCCGGCAAATTCAAGAAGAAAGGTCATGGGCAGCGCCTTCAGGAGAAGACCAGAATGCCGTACCCCATGACAAAGATCATGGGCAGCAGGGAGGCAAAGGCAATCAGACCAAAGCCATCAACCAGGGGACTGCGGCCACGGATGATCGAGGCCAGGCCCACACCCAGGGCCGCCACCAGGGGCACGGTGATGGTCGAGGTCGTCACCCCGCCGGCGTCGTAGGCAATGCCGATAATCTCGGCCGGGGCAAAAAAGGTCATGCACATGACCATGACATATCCGCTGATGATCAACACATGAATCGGCCAGCCCCTCAGAATCCGCAGGACACCGATCAGAATGGCCAGGCCCACCGAGATCGCCACCGTGATCCTCAGACCAAAGGCATAGCTGGTCCGCGCCTGTTCATCATCCTGGATCAGGCCACCGGCTGAAGCGATATCAGCGGCCTCACCAACCACGGCAATCAAAGCCGGTTCGGCCACGGTGGTGGAAAAGCCCAGGGCAAAGGAGAAAATCAGGAGCCAGGACAGACTGCCCTTCCGGGCCAGTGCCGTGGCCATGGCCTCACCGATGGGAAAGAGACCCATCTCAAGCCCCTGGATAAAAAGAGCGAGGCCGGCCACCACCAGCAAGGCGCCGACGATGACATCGCCCACCTGCGGCAGGGGCTGTCGGAGAACAATGAGCTGAAAAAAGGCAATAACCAGGATGATCGGCAGCAGATCAGTCAGGGCCCCCCACAGCTTTTTGACGATCAGGCGGCCGATGATCTTGATGGTATAGGCCTTCACAAGTGTCTCCTGCCGGCATCAGTGCCCTGGTTTTTGAACGGATGAAACTCCCCTGCCTTCTTCTCCAGAGGATCAACCCGTTAAAAGAATAGCAACTATCACGGCCGCAAACAATCTTTTTCGGGGCCGCTTCCCTCTCGGGCCCCCGATTTCCCAAGTCCTCGAAAGAATTCTCTCCCCATCCAATGACAGCCTTGCGACTGTCAAATTTATCTTTGTAATATCAAGTTGATATTTGAAAAGACTTTTCACTATCCATTTTTTTCAACAAAAGTTTTATTTTTGCCAACGTCCTTTAACGCAGCACGATTCAGGTCGTTTTCAGAAATGGTCTTCGGTATAATCGAATCATGCCAACATCCATGAACCAGCAACAAACAGGGACCTACCAGCAGATCGAAGCGGTGATTGCCCTGATCGGAGAACACTTTCGGGACCAGCCGGGGCTGGATCAGATGGCCGCAGTTGCGGGTCTCAGCCGTTTTCACCTGGAACGACTCTTTATGGAATGGGCCGGGATCACACCCGGCCAGTTTGTCCGCTTCCTGACCCTGGAATACGCCCGGAAACAGTTGATCCATTCCCGGTCATTACTGAAAACGGCCTCCCGTGCGGGACTCTCTGGTCCCGGCCGTCCCCACAACCTGTCCATCACCTTTGAGGCCATGACAGCGGGTGAGTCCAGACAACAGGGCAAAGGGATACACATCCGCTCCAGCCTGGCCCCCTGCCCTTTCGGGACCTGCCTGCTGGCGCGGACCGAGCGCGGGATCTGCCACCTGAGTTTTTGGGATGATGATGAGCGAGAACGTTCGCGCCATGAACTGCAGAGCCGATGGCCCGAAGCGATACTGATTGAGGACGACAAGACAGGACAACAACTGATTGAAACGATTTTCGCAACGGACAAGACAGGACCCGACCGCCCCCTTCATCTCCTGCTCCGAGGCAGCAACTTTCAGATCCAGGTCTGGCAGGCCCTGCTGAGCCTGCCGCCCGCAACCCTGATCAGTTACCAGGATCTGGCGTATCTCCTTGGCCGTCCCAGCAGCGTTCGGGCCGTGGCCGGGGCTGTGGCCCGCAATCCCATTGCCTGGCTCATTCCCTGCCACCGGGTCATCAAAAAGTCAGGGCAGATCCACAACTACCGCTGGGGCCCCCTCCGCAAACGGGCCATGCTCATCTGGGAAGGGACACAGGCATGAGAAAGGACCTGGCAAAGCGCATCGGGCCACTGCCCTGTAAATACAGGTCAGACCAGAGACGAGTTCCGGGCGCCATCAAGGAGCAATGCGGGCCACAATGGTTCGGACATTTCCCTGTTCATCGTCCCGTCCCTGAACATGACTGTACCTGTCATTCCGTTCCATTTTTTTGATGATTGACGGCCCCTGCCCCAGGCCCAGTTCAAAGACCAGGTAGCCACCAGGCCTGATATATCTGACCGCCTCGGTGATTAATTTTTGCAGAATCGAGATCCCGAACCCCCCGCCATCAAAGGCCATGGCCGGCTCATGACCTGAAATTTCCTCCGGCATCAGAGAGACCTTCTTGCTCGATATATACGGCGGATTACAGCTCAACACATCGACCCGTTGGTCAAACTGGCCATCGGCAAAAGGTTCCAGAAGATTGCCCTGCCGGAACTCAACCCGGTCGGCAAGACCTGTAAACTCACCATTGCGGGTGGCCAGGGCGACCGCCGCCTCCGACAGGTCAGCCCCGTACACCAAGGCCCTGGGGAAGCGGCTGGCATAGAGCAGGGCCAAATTTCCACACCCGGTACAGACATCTATGATCACGGGATGCTCGGTTTGACACCGGGCGATCAAGTCCAGGGCGGCAGTGGCCAGAATCTCGGTTTCCTTCCTGGGAATAAGGGCATCAGGGCCAGCCAGCAATTCCATTCCACAAAAATTCTGCCGCCCGGTTAGATGAGCCAGAGGCGTGCCTGTACGCCACGCACCAATCAAGTCCTGCAGATGATCCTGGGCAGGAGTTGAGAGCTTTGGCAGCTCACAGTGCACCGCCAGCTCGGCCGATTTTGCTTCTCCGGCCGCCATCATCCACAGGGCCTTCAAGATGCTCTCGGGCGTCTCCTCCGGCTTATCCGGCAGACTTGCAAAGCCGTCTCTGATCTCCAGCAGCAACTGATCAAAATCGTCTTCCGCCATTCCCTCTCCCCTTCTTTTTCAACACGTTCCAGGACTTGTGCAGCCAGAACAGACCGCTGGAATGGCTTTCGCAATCCAAAAGATGCTCATGGACAGCCAAGGTCCAGGTACCCCTCATCTGACACATGGGCCGTCTTATTTCATGCACCACTCATAGGCATTCTGAAACATGCGCATCCAGGGGCTGACCGTCATATCCCGCATTTCAAAGGGCAGATAATGGGCCTGCCAGCCCAGGAAACAGCGTTCGGGGTGCGGCATCATGGCCAGGTGACGGCCATCGGATGAGCAGAGCCCGGCCAGACCATCAGGCGAGCCATTGGGGTTAAAAGGATAGGCCTCGGTGGGCGCGCCAAAGTCGTTCGCATAACGGATGGGGGCCAGGTTCGCGTCCAGGACCTGATCACGCAGATCCTGATCCGGAAAATGGAGCAGACCTTCACCATGATCAACATGGATACCAAAGACCAGTTCATCCATGCCCTGGAGCATGATCGCCGGGCTCTGCTCGACACGAACCGTGGTCCAGCGTGATTCAAAGCGACCTGAACGATTGTGGATGAAGCGGGGCTGCTGCTCGGGTGTGATTCCGCGCCACGGCACCCAACCCAGGAGGCCGAAGAGCTGGCAACCGTTGCAGACCCCCAGACTGAAAGTGTCGGGCCGATTGTAAAAATCATCAAACATCACCTTCAGACGTTCGTTGAAGAGGATGGTCGCGGCCCAGCCCTTGGCCGATTCCGGGACATCGGCATAGGAAAAACCGCCAACTGCGGCCAACCCCCGGAAGTCAGCAAGATCAATGGTTCCGGCCAGCAGATCGGCCATGCACACGTCCCAGGGCTCAAAACCCGCGGCATGGAAGGCCGAGGTCATCTCACGATCGGAATTGGAGCCCTCATCGCGCAGAATGGCCACCCTGGGCTTGTCGCTGCGCTGCAGGATCTCAGGATCGGTTTGCTCCGGCACAAAACTTATATTATAGGCCGGGCCGGTTCGGTCATAGATGGTCCCCTTTTCTTCATCGGCACAGACCGGATCACACTGCAGGCGATCAAGCTGATGACTGGTCTCCTCCCACACCCGGCGCAACTCGATCATGGCCAGGTCAAGGACCAGCTCGTGGTTGCAGCGGATACGGATCTGTTTTTCAGCCGTGCTCCGTCCCAGGACCTGACAGGGGATCTCCTGATCTGCCAGCAGGCCAGTCAGCTGATCCAGGGCCTCTGGGCGACACTCAATAACCAGCCCCAGCTCCTCAGAAAAAAGGGCGGCCAGAGCTGAAGCTGTGGTCTCCATCTCCAGTTCCAGGCCGCAGTTTCCACTGAAGGCCATCTCGAGAACCGTGGTGATCAGACCACCATCACTGCGATCATGCCCGGCCAGAATCATATCCTGATCAATGAGATCCTGAACGGTCAGAAAGGCCTTTTTCAGCAGAGCCGTATCATCAAGGTCAGGGGATTGATCACCGATCTGGCCATAGACCTGGGCCAGGGCTGAACCACCAAGGCGGGCCTTGCCCGGGGCCAGATCGATCAGGAGCAGCCAACTCCCCGGCTGCTTGATATCCGGCGTCACCACCTTGCGGATATCCGGCATGGCCGCATAGGCCGAGATCACCAGCTGACGCGGCGACTTGACCGTTTCTTTGCCAACCATGGTGGCCATGGAAAGCGAGTCCTTACCGCCGTCCACGGCCATGCCCACGCCGATCATGGCATCCCGCATGGCCAGAGCCGCGTCGACCATGGCCGCGCCCTCCCCGGCCAGCTTGGGGGCCCACATCCAGTTGGCCGAGCACTTGACCTGCTCCAGATCCTCGATTCGGGCCCAGACCAGATTGGTCAAGGATTCGCCCACGGCCATCCGGGCCCCGGCCGCCGGATCGACCAGCATCTTGATCGGCTGTTCACCAATGGCCATGGCCCCGCCGGTGAGTCCGAAATGGCTCTGGGCAACCACGGCCACATCGGCAACCGTGAGCTGCAGGGGGCCACAGCATTGCTGGCGCGCGATCAATCCGGTGACCGCCCGATCGACCTTATTGGTGAGAAAACGCTTCGACCCCACCGAGACCAGGCGCAAGACTCGATCCAATGCCACGGAGACACTCAGATCAGCAGGCAGGGCCAGGGGCTTCCCACCGCTGGGAGCCCGCTGATCCGTAAAGGTCTTCTGGGGGATACTGCCCAGCAGGACATCAAGCTCGATATCCACCGGTGTGGAGTCATCCAGCTCATCATGGAGGACAAAGCGCAGATCACCCGTGACCTCGCCCAGGACCTCGCAGGCCACCTTTTCCCGTTCACAGATCCCCTGGAAGCGCGCAATATTCTCGGCCCGGATCAAGAAGCCATTCCGCTCCTGATACTCGGCCACATAGATCTCAAGCACCGACATGGTCGGATCACCGACCCGCATCCTGCGAACCTCGACCCGGCCACCGGAACGTTCCACCAATTCCTTCAGGACATTGGCCGGCCCCCCTGCGCCCTGGTCATGGATCACATCGATCAGGGTCTTGTCGCCCATCTCGTTGCAGGCACGGATGACCCGGTTCATCTTCTGCTCCATCTCGGCATCGCCGCGCTGAACCGCGTTGAAATCAAGCTCAGAGGCGTTCTCGCCCTGAAGCATGGATGAGGCCGCACCGCCGCCGAAACCCACCCGGTAGGCGGGCCCGCCTACCTGAACGATGAGCATTCCCTTTTCTTCCCGGTTCTTTTCAATATGGCGGTCATCGATCTGACCCATGCCTGCGGTGAACATCACCGGCTTCAGGAAGCCCCAGCGTTCACCCCCAGACAGACGCAGGTCAAAGGAACGGGTAAACCCCTGGATCAGGGGCTCACCAAACTTATTGCCGTAATCCGAGGCCCCGTTACTGGCCTCAATCTCGATCTGCAGGGCCGAGGCCAGATTGTCCGGACAAGGATAGTGCTCCTCCCAGGCAAGATCGTAGCCCGGGATATGGAGATTGGCCACGCAATAGCCCGTGGTCCCGGCAATCACAAAGCCGCCACGACCGGTCCCCTGAACATCGCGAATGCGCCCTCCGGTTCCGGTCTCAGCCCCGGGAAAGGGAGCCACGCCGGTCGGGAAGTTATGGGTCTCGGCGGTGAGCAGGATATGACAGCGGACAGAAGCCGGGACAAAAGGCGCCGGTTGGCCAGGGGTCTGGGGATAGATGGTCGACACATCATATCCTGCCACCACACTTGAATTATCCTTGAAGGCAATCAGCGATCCCTTGGGATTGGCCGTCAAGGTCTCCGTAACCACTTCAAAAAGGGTGCCCTCGATCTCCTCACCATCAATGATCTGCCGCCCTTTAAAAAAACCATGGCGCGAGTGTTCCGAGTTGGCGTTGTTGAGGTCCATGATCTCGACAATGGTCGGATTCCGGTCGTGGCGTTTGACAAAATAGTCGTAGTAAAAATTGCGGTCCCACTCGTCCATGGAGATTCCGGGGATCTTGAGCAGGGCATCCGGACCACCACCCTTCAGATCGACATCATAGACCGGCTCGGGGCTGATCCCGGTCTCAAAGGTGGTCAGCGGTTCAACATAGACACACTCGGTCATCCGGTCGTGATGGGCGGCAATAAAGTCATCAAGATCAGCGTCATTAGGCACCAGATAGCGGCGCGAACGCTCGACCCGGGTAATGCTGTCCAGCCCGGTGGCCCGACAGATGGAGACCATATTGGATGACCAGGCCGTGGCAAAATTCAGGCGTGGACCGACCTCAACCACCCGAGCGCCGCCAAGGACAGGAGAAAGCGAAACCGTGTCGATGAGAAAACCGTCCGCCAGGATCAGACGCAGACGATCCAGTTCCTGATCGCTCAGGGCGTGCGTAGACTCCACGTTAAAGCAGAGGGCTCGGGTGTCATCAATCCTGCGGTAGAGCTGCCGTACTGTCGCTGCCATGGCCATTCCTTTTCTCTTTTTTATTATTTACGTATCTTACTGAAATTCAGCCACATTTCTCTTTCTATCCAGAAAAAGTATGACCCGTCGTTGATGATGGTTTCGGAACAATTTTGATCTGATTGTGGCCTCTTTCCTACTTTCCCGGCTGCCCCACTTACCATCCAGTGTCCAGTCAAGAGTGAAATGTCGCAATATTGCGCCGGTGTTTTTGGTGCATGCAAGGCGCGGCGTCAGGCGCATAGCAGCGCTATGTAACTCAAACCTCAACGAAGCAGGCGCAAAAAACAACAAGCAATATGCGGCAGCTGAGCCTTGACTGGACACTAGCATGAACCAATAAAATATTCTTCAGCAAAGTCGCCTCAACGTCCAACGGGCTGATCCAGCTGAGCCGCGGCCTGGACCTGCTGCGCCTTTCTCAGCCCTGCCCGGTTCAGGGCCTGAAGATCAAGACCACCACATTTCAGCGAAATCGCTCCAAAGGCGCAGGCCTCATTCAGGCAGCGCAGGCACCGGATACACTCGGGGCTGTCAAAGTCTTTGTTAAACTGGATGCCCATGGGACAGACCTGGGCGCACACCCCGCAATCGGTACACTTTTCCTTGTCGAGCCTCAGTTGAATCAGACTGATCCGGTTAAACAGGCCATAAAAGGCGCCTAAGGGACAGGTGGTCCGGCAGAAGGGTCTGCTGGTCACCACACTCCACCCCATAAAGATCGTCATCCAGAACAGCTTATTGTAGAAGAGCAGGCCAACGGTTGCCCGCAGATCAGGCTGGAGCAGGAGCATGGGGATACCGGCCTCGAGCGTACCGGCCGGGCAGACATACTTGCAGAACCAGGGGCTGCCCATGGCCCACTCGTTGGTCAGAAAAAGGGGGAAAAGAATGACAAAGAAAAGGAGCATGCCGTACTTCACGTAACGGAGCGCCTTGGGGACCGCCGGAAACTTGACCGACGGTATCTTATGAAGCAGTTCCTGAACCAGACCAAAGGGACAGAGCCAGCCGCAGGGCAGACGACCGGCCAGCGATCCGATCAATCCGATACTGCCGAAGACATACGAACCGACATAGAACGACCCTGTCTCCAGGGAAAAGCGGACACTCAAGAGCAGCTGCTGGATGGCACCGATGGGGCAGTAGGTGGTGGAAGCCGGGCAGGAGTAGCAGTTCAGACCCGGTGAACAGAGGATTTTCATCGGGCCCTGATAGATATTGCGGGTGAACGGGAACATCCAGTAACCGTTCGAGAGCAGGGCCGCCAGGGTCTGGATCAGTTTGCGTACCGTCTCCATGTCATCTCACCCGATCCCGATACACGACAGACAGATATTCCAGGCCTGCTCCAGGACCCGCTGCGGTTCATTGACATTGATGCCGATCAGAAACAAGATCAGAGAGACCGTTAGAGGAATAAGCCACTGACGGCTGGCCTTTTTGTTTTTTTTCATGATTTCAGACCAAGAGGGTCATAAAAAAAGGAAAACCAGGGCGTTGAGCACCTGACACTTCGTCGCCCCATCAGGGGTCACGGCGGATTACCGAGAGAATCTTGTCTCCGATATGAACATCCTTGTCACGACGGTCATCGATGGAGATCTGGGTCACCACCCGAATGGCCCCCTGCTCAAAAGGCGTCTCATAAATGGAGGCGGCCAGATGCAGAAGATATTTGGGTTCACCCTCCACCAGGGTTCCCATATCATTGAGCCGGAACACGGCCCCCTTTTCTTCCAGTTTTTTTTGAATGGCAAGGACATAGTCACCTACCCCCGGCTCGCTGGTTCCCATGGGAATCACGGTCAGTTGCATCAAGGCCATTACAATTACTCCTCAGTTCAAATGAATGGCGTCGGAATCATTCCGATCCAATTTTGCGCGACACATTTTCTCTCATTCACCGTAGAGTCTGTTCCCCCTCACTCACAGGTCAACTGACCAACATGGCTAAACCAGAATGGTCAGCCACCACCGACTCTTGAGGTCGTTTCGCTCCAGGCAAGCGAGTGCCAAGCGTTGTGGAAAATTCTTCCCTTCTCTTCCCACCTGGACTCAAAATACAAAGAACAATGGAACACATTCTGTCGAAAATCATTGTTATCCCTGGATCAACGCAATCAGACGCTCCAGGTCATCGAGAGAATAATATTCGATTTCAAGTTTGCCTCGACCGCCATTCTGGACAATGGCCACCTTGGAATGCAGTCGGTTGGTGAGCTGGTTGGACAGGGCCTGGGAATAGGAGGCCGGAATTGCCCCGCTTACCGCGGATGGCTTGCTTCTCACCTGTCGGTCGGCATTCAGAGCCTTACGAATTAATCGTTCAGCCTGCCGAACAGACAACTTCTTGTCAACAATCTGGTCCCGGACCTCTTTCATCAAAGCCGGATCATCCATGAGCCGCAACAGGGACCGCGCATGCCCCTCGGACAGAACTCCAGCCTGGAGATCGCTTTTGACAAAACCAGGGAGTTGCAATAATCTCAGTAGGTTAGCGACTGCAGATCGACTCTTTCCTACCTTCTTGGCCGCCTGATCCTGGGTGTAGCCAAATTTTTCGATCAGCTTTTCATAGGCCTCCGCCTCTTCCACCGCATTGAGATCCTTGCGTTGGACATTTTCGATCACGGCCAACTCCAGAAAATCATCATCATTCACATCATCACGGACCACAACCGGCACCCGTGTCAACCCTGCCCGCCTGGCCGCCCGCAGACGCCGTTCACCTGCGACCAGCTCATACTGATTATTGGCCACCGCAACCACAATCAAGGGCTGGATGATTCCATTTTCCTCAATGGAGCGGGTCAGCTCATCAAGACCTTCCTCATCGAAGACCGTACGAGGCTGATGCTTGTTGGGAACGATGCAGTCCACATCGCACTCAAAATATTTCTCCTGTTCTTCCTCCTGGGAAAAAAGCAGGCCGACGCCCTGCCCCAAGCCTGTTTTCTTTACCATCTCCTCTCCCTACTTCTTCTGATTTCTGAGAAACTCAGTTGCCAGCTGCAGATAGGCCTGGGCCCCGGAAGAGCGCAGGTCATAATCAATAATGGTCTGGCCATGACTGGGACACTCACTGAGCCGGACATTCCGCGGAATAATGGTCTTAAAGACCTGCTTGCCAAAATGACGGGCGACCTCGTCCGCCACCTGAAAGGTCAGTTTGTTCCGACGATCATACATGGTCAACAACAACCCCTCAATAAACAAGTCTGGATTAAGTCGTTTTTTGACCGAACGAATGGTATTGACCAGTTGAGCCAGGCCCTCCAGGGCATAATACTCACACTGCATGGGAATCAGAGCCGAATGGGCACAGGTCAGGGCATTGACCGTCAACAGGCCAAGCGACGGAGGACAGTCGATCAAGATAAAGTCAAACTGGTCCACCACAGGAGCCAGCAGCCTCTCCAGACAGCGTTCCCGCTGGTCAACCCCCACCAGTTCAACTTCTGCCGCCGCCAGATCAATACTGGCAGGAATCACACTCAAATAAGGCACATCCGTGGTCACCATGATATCGGCCAAAGGTACCCCACCCGTATAACTGTGATAGAGATGGCGCTTCAACTCTCGCACACGAATCCCAAGGCCGCTGGACCCGTTTCCCTGGGGGTCTGAGTCAAGCAGCAGTACCTTTTTTTTCTTTTTCGCCAAGGCCGCGGCCAGACTGACAGCTGAGGTGGTCTTGCCAACCCCACCCTTCTGATTGGCAACCGCTACAATTTTTGCCATTTGAGACTCACCCATACATCATGCTCCATAACCCAAAGGACAGACACCATTTTCCACCGCAACACTTCAAAATAAAGGCAAAAAGCAGAGCACTCTGTCCCGAACCGTACCTGTCAAACACCCCACAGATGCGCAAAAAAGACCTGCAAACCATAAACCGCCCACCCTCTCTGAACAGGGCTACAACAAAAGCAGCCCCAGCACGGCTGACCAATTCCTCCTCCACTGACTCACTGACGACTTGACCTTAGATCTGGCCAGGAACGGAAAGAGGCAGGAGCAGGAAGGTCCCTGACCGGCGTATCTAAAACATGGGCGACGGATAAGTCGTTCATGTTTTGGGCGAAGCGTAGCTGGGCAGGGACCTTCCTGCTCCTGCCGGGCAATGCCACCGCCATGCACCTGTATTTTAAAATCACGAAAAAAATCACTGCTTCTGTTTGTATCCCATAACGCATCCACAAACAACAACAATTGCATAATTTTCAAACTTTCCACTCAATCCAACCCTCACAACCCACAAACAACTTCAATAAATCTACAAAAACAAAACAGGCCGAAACAACAATCCGCCCTTCCTGCAATTACCGTCAATACATCCAACAGAAACAGTAAAAAAATCTCTCACGGCCCACAACTTTCTGACCCATACGATTAAACAATCCCTCCACGTAACGGCCCTACACACCCGTCCAAATCATTCCTTATCGTTGACACCTTCCCCGGCGTTCACCTCTGCCACAAACACTCCCGCAACACGTCCCCACTAAACTCTTTTGATCGTAGCAGGGATTAACTCCCCCGAGCCCTCACTGCTTGCTTTTTTGCAATCCTGCCGATACAATACCCCACACTTTACCCTTGTCAGGGGACTTGGCCTTGCCCTCTGTTTCACGTGAAACAATCTAGCGTATCAACCAAAATGGACAGCGACTTTCTTATCATCGGCACCGGCATTGCCGGACTTTCATTTGCCCTGCGTGTAGCTGATCTGGGCACGGTCACCTTGATCACCAAGAAAAAAAAGGCTGACACCGCCACCAATCTCGCCCAAGGTGGGATAGCCGCGGTCCTCAGCGCCGATGACTCCAAGGAACTGCACGAGCAGGACACCCATGAAGCCGGCGCCGGGCTCTGCAAACCGGACGTGGTCAGGATGGTGGTCGACGAAGGACCAGACCGGGTCAGAGAGCTGATGGAACTGGGGGTCAACTTTGTCGAAAATGGTCAGGACTCGTCAGGTCTTGACCTGGGCAGGGAAGGGGGGCACAGTCGCCGCAGGGTCGCTCATGCCTACGACCTCACTGGCCATGAAATTGAACAGGCCCTGCTCAGTCAGATCAAGTCCCATCCTGGTATTACTCTCCAGGAAAATCACAGCGCCATCGACCTGCTCATGGCCACTGACGATCAGGGTGAACAATTCTGCGCCGGGGCCTATGTCCTGGACGAGAAGGCCCATCAGGTCAAGGTCTACCGGGCTCGACTGACCACCCTCTGTACCGGAGGCACCGGCAAGGTCTATCTCTACACCACCAACCCGGACATCGCCACCGGCGATGGTCTGGCCATGGCCTTCCGGGCCGGGGCAGTCCTGGCCAACCTGGAGTTTGTTCAGTTCCACCCAACCTGCCTGTACCACCCAAAAGCCAAGAATTTCCTTATATCTGAGGCTGTTAGAGGGGAGGGTGGCATTATCAAGGATCACAAAGGGGTGGCCTTTATGGTCAAATATGACCCCCGTCAGGACCTGGCCACCCGTGACACCGTAGCTCGTGCCATCGACCAGGAACTCAAGAGCAGCGGGGCCGACTGCGTCTTTCTGGATATTACGCATAAGAGCCGGGAATTCCTTGAAAAAAGGTTCCCTACCATTTTCAATCGCTGCCTGGAACTGGGCATTGATATCAGCAAGGAACCCATCCCTGTGGTTCCGGCCGCCCATTACATGTGCGGTGGGGTCGAGACAGACCTCTCAGGAAAGACTTCAATCAAAAATCTCCTGGCCCTGGGCGAGACCGCCTGTACAGGACTGCATGGCGGCAATCGGCTGGCCAGCAACTCCCTGCTGGAAGGAATCGTCTACGCCAAGCGGGCCGCGGACTACAGTCACCAGATCTGGCCCGTTCTGAGTCGCAAAAATTTGCCCGAGGTCGAGCCCTGGAAGGCAGGTGAAGCCGAGTCGATGGACGAAGAGATCCTTATTAATCACAACTGGGACCTGATTCGACGGATCATGTGGAACTATGTGGGAATTGTCCGCCGGGTCCAGCGCCTGGAACTGGCCCGTAGCAGAATGCAGGAGATCGAGCAGGAGATCGAGCAGCATTACTGGAACTATCTGATCAGCCCCAACATGATTGAACTTCGCAATATTACACTTATTTCCCTTTTGATTATCCAGGCGGCACTGGCGCGGAAGGAATCAAGAGGGCTCCATTATCTCATTGATTTTCAGACACAAAAAGATGAGTTCCTCCATGATACCCGTTTTTGCAAGACCGACCAGGGCAAGAACTGGCAGATCAGGCAACTTAGCGCATCCACGTTAAAGAGACCACAGGCATGACGATCCACCAGATTGAGGCGTCAGAGGCCAGTCGACGCTGTAACCCCGACGACTTCAGTTTCGAGAATACCGCAGAACTCGAAAAACTGACCCAAATAATCGGCCAGGAACGGGCCCTGGAGGCCTTGGATTTTGGGATCAGCATCCGCCGTCCCGGCTTTAACCTCTTTGTCATCGGACCTGAAGGGAGTGGCCGACACAGCGTCATTCAGTCATTCATAGCCAGCCGTGCCCAGGAGGACAGTCTACCCAGCGACTGGTGCTATGTCCAACAGTTCAAACAGCCACACAGTCCACTGGCCCTGAAATTTGAGTCCGGCATGGGCCACGTCTTCAAACACGATATCGATGAATTGATCAGCACCCTTAAGACCACTCTGCCACGAGTCTTTGAAGGCGAAGCCTATCTGACCCGAAACAACAGAATCAACCACACTCTGCAGCAAAATATTGAAAGGCTCTATACCGAGGTTGAAAACCGGGCAAAGAACGAAAAAATAGCCGTGGTCAAGACCGAAGACGGCATCTTGTTCACAGCCATGGACAAACAGGAAACTGCCTTAAATCTCAATGAATTCCTCAAACTTGACGACCAGACACGTAAACGGTTCGAGACCCTGATTGAAAAATATCAGGAAGAGCTTCAGCAGGCCATCCAGACGATCAGCATACTCAAGCGAAAAGCAGAAGAGGACAAACAGCAGCTCAAACAGAACGCGGCTAGAGACACGGTTTTCCCGTTGATCGATACCCTGAAACACAAGTACGGACTCAACAAACCAACCCTCCAATATCTCCAGGAGGTGGAGCAGCAGATCATCGAACAGGTAGACAGCTTTTTTCGTCAGCCCGAAAGTGAAAATCCCATCATTCAGCTGGTCTCGCAGCCCCCCTCCTTTGACCAGTACAAGGTCAACGTCCTGGTTTCAAACCAGGAGCCAGGGGCACCGGTGATTTATGAAGACCTGCCCAACTATCCAAACCTGCACGGCCGCATCGAACAGCAGGCAACCATGGGCGTCCTCAGTACCCATTTCTCACTGATCAAGCCAGGGGCACTGCATCGGGCCAACGGTGGCTATCTGATCATTGATGCCGCCCGTCTCCTCAGCCAGCCCTTTGCCTATGAAGGACTCAAGCGGACCCTGCGCTCCGGTCAGATCCGTATCGAACCGGTGGAGCGATTGCAGGGCCTGATGAGCACGGTCACCCTGGAACCACAACCCATCCCCCTCGACATCAAGGTCATCCTGGTCGGCGATCCATGGGTCTACTATCTGCTCAACCATCACGATCCTGAGTTCCCGGCACTGTTCAAGGTCCAGGCCGAATTTGAGGAAGATATGAATCGCACCACGAACAGCCTGCAACTGTTCGGCAGCCTGATCGGCACCATCGCCCGGGACCAGGAACTGCTTCCCCTGCATCGCACGGCTGTGGCCCGGGTCATTGATGAGGCCGGGCGCAGGGCAGGGGACCACGACAAGCTCTCTCTCCATATCCGCGAACTGGCCGATCTGATCCAGGAGGCCGACCACCTGACCCGGAATAAACTGCACTCCGTCATCAGCGCCATGGAGATCAACGAGGCCCTGACGGCCACCCGTCGTCGCGCGGGCCGAATACGCGACCGGATCGCCGAAACCATTGACCTGGAAATCCACCGGATCGAGACCAGCGGCGCCAGAATCGGTCAGGTCAACGGCCTGTCATTCATCGATCTCGGCAACGACATGTTCGGCTGCCCAACCCAGATCACGGCCACGACCCGGCCCGGTGACGGTGAAATCGTCGATATCGAACGGGAAGTGGAACTGGGCGGCCCAGCTCACTCCAAAGGAGTACTGATCCTTGGCGCCTTCCTGGGTTCCCATTATGCCCGTTCCATCCCATTGAGTCTGCACGCCAGCGTGGTCTTTGAACAATCCTATGGCGAGGTCGACGGCGACAGCGCCTCCTGCGCCGAACTCTGCGCCCTGCTCTCATCCCTGGCCCAGATCCCGATCAAACAGGGCCTGGCCATCACAGGCTCTATCAGTCAGTTGGGCAATATCCAGGCCATCGGCGGGGTCAATGAGAAGATCGAGGGCTTTTTTGATCTCTGCCAGAGACGGGGTTTCAGTGAAGAGCAGGGGGTGATCATCCCAGCCACCAATATCCGCCATCTGATGCTCAAGCAGGAAGTGGTCGATGCCATTGCAGCCGGGACCTTCAGTCTTTACGGGGTGGAACACGTAGACGAGGCCATTGAGCTGCTGACTGGTCTTCAGGCCGGAAAGCGTGATTCGGAGGGCAACTATCCCGAAGGCTCCCTCAACCAGCTTATCGAAGAGACCCTGTTCCGATTTGCCTCTGATATCCAGGAATTCAAAAAAAGCAGCGAGTGCGAGTGCAGAGAAGAAGACAACGTGGAAGAAAGCTGTTAAAAAAAACGAATGCGTTATACCCTGCTCATCCCCAATCTGATTTCGTCCAGTCGCCTGGTCCTGGCTTGGTGGTTCCCCCTGGCCCCGGAATACCTGTGGCTGTGGATCATCATGGCCAGCGCCTTCAGCGACCTGCTGGACGGCTTTCTGGCCCGGCGCTGGAACAGCCAGACCTGGCAGGGTGGGCTCCTGGATGCGATCACCGACAAACTCTTCGTGCTCGTGGCCATGCTCACCTTTGCCGCGGCCGGCAAATTTGCCTACGGCTGGATTCCCCTGCTCTTGAGCCGCGATCTGACCGTGGCCGCAGTCGCCGCCTACGCCGCCTGCAATCGTTCATGGCATTCATTCTACAACATGGGCTCCCGGTTGACAGGAAAACTGGCCACCGCAGTCCAATTACTGTTCCTGGCCTCTGTCGCCGTGTGGCCGCAGATGGCACTGCCGGCCCTGATCCCGACCATCGCCGTCAGCCTCTTGGCAGCCCTGGATTATGGCCGTGTTTTTGGCCGGACCCTGCGCCAACTGGACAAAAAGTAACCAGTTAACACCTCAACTCCGCTAAAGGAGATGAATGAAGACAGTCATTACAATCCTCCTTTTTCTTCTCTGGCTCAACCTGATGCCGCCCCTGGCGGCCCTGATCTTCGGTTCTTGGGGAAAACGCCCCCTCGACAACAACCAAACCTGGATTGACGGCTCCCCCATCTTCGGGGCCAACAAGACGGTCCGGGGCATCCTGGCCAGCCTGATCGGCGGAACCCTGGCCGCGCCCCTGCTGGGTCTGCACTGGTGGGACGGCACCCTTATTGCAGCCCTGGCCATGACGGGCGATCTGGTCTCCAGCTTCTGCAAGCGGCGCTTCAAACGAAAGAGCGGCGAAGACGTCTTTTTCGTCGACCAGGTATTCGAAGGACTCCTTCCCCTGCTCTTGCTCAAAAGCCGCCTGGGGCTTTCCACAGCCCATATGCTGGACACCCTCCTGGTCTTTGTCGTCCTGGCCTATTTAAGCTCCCGCTTCTGGCACTATATCCTCTTCAAACCGACCGCGCGCGACTATCCGACGACAGTCCGCTCCACGGTTCGCCGCCATGAATGGCGGGCCTGCCATGTCCCCCTGGCGCGCTGGAAGACCCTGCTCAACCTGACCAGCTTTCTCTCCAACCGCTTCCTGTTTACCTGGTTTTTCACCCTGACCGGTCTCTATGAGCGGGGGATCAACAACACCCTCAACATGCAGATCCGCCGCCATCATTTACATTTTGCCAACTTGCCGCCTGCCTTTGCCGGATTCCGCATCCTGCTCCTGACCGACCTTCACCTCGACAGCCTGAGCCAGTTAACCGAGCATATCGTCAACAAGATCAAAGAACTCGATTATGATCTCTGTCTGATCGGCGGAGATATCCGCATGGAAATTTATGGTCCGACCGCTCCCTGCCTGCGCCACTTGCGCCATCTGGTCCCGGCCATCAACTGTCCGTACGGGGTCCTGGGCATACTCGGGAACCACGACTCCATCGAGATGGTCCCGGACCTGGAAGAGGCCGGGATCACCATGCTCATCAACGACTCCTGGGAGATCAAAAAAAACGGAGACAGCCTCTGGATTGTCGGGGTTGACGATCCCCATTATTATAAAATGGCCAATGCGGACGAGGCCTACCGCCGCGTGCCCGAGGATGTCTTTTCCATTTTTCTGGCCCACTCACCCGAAGCCTATGAGGCCGCGTCCGCGCACAACGCCGCCCTCTACCTCTGCGGCCACACCCATGGCGGCCAGATCTGCCTGCCCAACCAGCGCCCACTGATCACCAACAGCAGCGCCCCACGCCACACGGCGGCCGGTCGCTGGCAGTACCAGCAGATGACCGGGATCACCAGTCGCGGCACCGGTGCCTCATCGGTCCCGCTGCGCTTCAACTGCCCCGGCGAAATCCTGCTCATCACCCTGGACCAACTCCCACAACAACCAGACTGATCACATAATCAGTGGGAATGACCACGTCCTTCGTGGCCAGAACCCCGCCTATGGGCATGCCATAGCCCAGATGAGCATCGGGCATGATCGCCACATGGGAGTGAATAAAGGGCAGATTGGCCAGGTTACGGGCCTGGGCCATGGCCCCTTCTTCCATGTCATCCAACCACAGCTTGATCGGCTTCGGCTCACTCCTGACAATCTTTTCCATAGCCTTTATACCTCCGCGACCCGAATCAACGATACCGCCACCACAGGGTGATTATAGCACACCCAAGGCCCGGGTCCACCGTCCAAACAGCAGCCTCCCTGCCTCCCAGTTTATTTTCAAACGACCATTCACTTTTTTTGCCGAAGGCCATATACTATCAGCAAGGCTGGACCAGATTGGCCAGCCACAACCAACCATGAAAGTTCGTTACTCCGGTATGGTCAATGATGATCTTTCAGATAAAAGACCAGGCAACGATTCACCGACGACAACCCTCTACGAACTGGTCGAACGGTCGAACGGTCGAACGGTCAATCTCTTGAACGGAATGGGTCGAGGCGGCTCAAGCTCACCACCATAAACCTGTATTGTAAAATCTCGCCGAGGGATGACAAAGGGAACTCGTCGTTTCCAAAGGAAACTTGAAAACAGGTTGTCAGACATCACCACGGCTGTGCATCCTGCACTGCCACAACAGAACCACGGAACTGTTATGGAGATGCACTTTCCCCAAGACCGTCCAATTGGCTCCCGACCCCAGCGCCGAACTCTGCCCATCCTCCAGAGCCTGCTTCTGGTCCTCTTTGGACTCACCCTTCCGTTCCCGACCCTGGGAAGTTCACCCGCCCCCGAAGCCCTCATCCTGACCATCAACGGCGGAATTGGCCCGGCCGTCAGCGATTATATACGCAAGGGACTGGAACGGGCCGCCACTGAGAATTATGCGCTGGTCATCCTGCAGATGGATACGCCCGGTGGTCTCGACAGCTCCATGCGGACCATTATCAAGGCAATCCTGACCTCGCCGGTTCCGGTTGTCTCCCATGTCTGGCCCGAAGGTTCACGGGCGGCCAGCGCCGGCACCTATATCCTTTACGCCTCCCATGTGGCGGCCATGGCCCCGGCCACTAATCTGGGCGCCGCTACCCCCGTGAGCATCGGCGGTCTGCCGCACCTGCCCGAGCCAGCACCCGAGACCGGGCAGGAAGGGGAGGGCGCCCCACCTCCGCCAGCCACTGATCCCATGAAGGCCAAGATCATCAACGATGCCGCAGCCTATATCAAATCTCTGGCCGTCCGGCACAACCGCAACCAGGAGTGGGCCGAACAGGCCGTACGCGAGAGCGTCAGCCTCACTGCGACCAAGGCCCTGCAACTGGGGGTGATCGATCTGATCGCCGCCGATCTGGATGACCTGCTCCGGCAGATCCACGGCCGGACAGTCAGGCTCGATTCCGGGCCGCTGACCCTGCAGACCCTCGGCCTGCAGATCATCCGCCATGACCCGGACTGGCGCGACCGGCTCCTGGCTGCCGTCAGTGATCCCAATATCGCCTATATCCTGCTCCTGGTCGGTCTCTACGGCCTGATTTTCGAGGCCACCCACCCAGGCGCCCTCCTGCCCGGGATCGCCGGTGCCATCGCCCTGATCCTGGCCCTCTACACCTTCCAGATCCTGCCGGTCAACTACGCCGGCCTGGGACTGCTCATTCTGGGCCTGGCCCTGATGATCGCCGAGGCCTTTGCCCCCAGCTTCGGCGTCCTCGGTTTGGGCGGGATCGCGTCCTTTGTCTTCGGCTCGATCATTCTGGTGGAAGACGAAGAGCTGCGCATCTCCCTCCATCTGATCACAGCCACGGCCCTGAGCTCGGCCGCCTTTCTCTTCTGGCTGACCAGCCGAATCTACCGTCTCCGCCGTCAGGCAGTGCGCTGCGGCAGTGAAGAGCTTCTGAGCCTGATTGCCACAGCCAGCGACAATTTTTCAGATTCAGGCTGGGTCCTGGTTCGTGGCGAATCGTGGCAGGCGGATTGCGGCACCCCGGTCCATAAAGGCCAGCAGATGCGCATTGTCGGCCGAGACGGTCTGCGCCTGCAGGTTGAACCTCTCAAAGAACCCCTCAACAAGGAGTCCTGACATGATCACCATCCCCTATCTGTTACCCGTCATTCTGCTCATCGGCGTGATCGCCATCTCCCTCAAAATCGTGCCGGAGTACGAACGACTGGTGGTCTTCTTTCTCGGCCGCTTCCAGGTGGTCAAGAAACCGGGCCTGCGCATGGTCATTCCCGGCGTTCAACAGGCGGTGCGGGTCGATCTCAGGGTGATCACCATGGACGTGCCCAGTCAGGATGTAATCTCACGCGACAATGTCACGGTCCGGGTCAATGCGGTCCTCTACTTTCGGGTCGTGGATCCGGAACGGGCAATCATTCAGGTGGAAGACTACTACAACGCCACCAGCCAGCTGGCCCAGACCACCCTGCGCTCGGTCCTGGGTCAGCATGAACTGGACGAGATGCTCTCAGAACGGGAAAAAATGAACCGCGACCTGCAGAAGATCATCGACCTGCAGACCGACGCCTGGGGCATCAAGGTCAGCAATGTGGAGATCAAGCACGTGGATCTCAACGAGTCCATGATCCGGGCGATTGCCAAACAGGCCGAGGCCGAGCGTGAGCGGCGGGCCAAGATCATCCATGCCGAGGGCGAGCTCCAGGCCTCTGAAAAACTGGTGGCCGCGGCCGATGTTCTCTCCCGCAACCCCCAGGCTCTGCAACTCCGGTATCTGCAGACCTTGAATGATATCTCCAACGAAAACAGCACCACCATCGTCTTTCCCCTGCCCATCGACACCATCATGGCCCTTATGGGCCGCAAGGGGACGACCTCGGACTAACAGGCCCACCTGACCGACCACGCAGGCCCAGTCCCCTTGGTCAACCAGGGATCATTGGAGATCGCAGGCCATTTTTCAGCTGTTGGCAAAGATTTTTCAGCTGAGACTTTTCAGCTTTCGCGGCCAACCATCCTCGGGTAGTATATCAGGATCAAAGGAGCAGCCAGAGCCCCGGACACCACCAGGACCCCGGCAGACCGTGAACTGAAAGACCAGCCACAAGGAACGACCATGGAAGCAATCGACTGCATTACCACCCGCAAAAGCATTCGCAAATTCACTGACCAGCCGGTCAGCAGAGAACTGATCATGGACGTGATTCGCACGGCACAGCAGAGCCCATCTTACAAGAACAGCCAGCCCTGGGAAGTGGCTGTGGTCAGTGGGGACAAAAAGGAAGGCTTGAGCCGGCTGATGATCGATCTTCTGGCAACAGACACGGCCGCCACCCCGGACCTGGCCGCCCCGACCTCCTGGCCTGCCCCCGAACAGGCCAGGATCAAAGAACTGTTCCAGATGCGCCTTGAGGCCACCGGCATTGATCTCAGCGCCCCGGCCATCATCAAGAAGGCCAAGAGGGCCAATTTCTCTTTTTATGGGGCTCCCCTGGCCGTCTATCTCTACCAGGAAAGCTCTCTTTCGGAATGGTCACTCTTTGATCTGGGCCTCTTTGCCCAATCCCTGATGCTGGCCGCCCACGGGAAAGGATTGGGCAGTGTCCCCCAGGCCTTTATCACCGACTATTCCGCCGAGGTCAAAGAATATCTGGGAATTCCGGCCACGAAACGGCTGGTCCTGGGACTGAGTGTCGGCTACCCGGACATGGAATCCTCAGTCAACAAACTGACCACCAGCCGCGCACCGGCAGAAGAGATCACCACCTGGTTTGAATGATAAGCGTCTGTGCATCCCCTGCGCTGAGGCCAAACAGCCCGCAATCAGATAATTTTCTCCAGCTTTTTGATCTGCTCATACTCACCCAGGACCACCAGAGTATCCCCTTTGAGAATAATGGTGCTGGGATTGGGGTTAAACTGCATCTCGCCCAGGCTGCGCTTGATGGCCACAACAATCAGATCAAAATCGCGACGGATACTGGAATCCATCAGGGTCTGATTGACCATGCGGCTGCCATCGGAGACACCCAGTTCCTCAAGCCGCAGACCAAGCTCGCCGCCGCTGACAGTCAGATCGATAAAATCGGTGACCGTGGGCTTGAGGACGTGATGGGCCATACGACAGGCCCCGATATAATAGGGAGAGATCACCTTGTCGGCCCCGGCCCGGATGAGCTTGGTCTCTCCGCCCTCAGCCCCGCTGGAGCGGGCCATGATATAGAGACTGGAGTTGAGACCCCGGGCCGAAAGGGTGATATAGACATTGTTGGCATCCGACGAGACCACGGCAATCAACCCCTTGGCCTGCTTGACCCCGGCCTTGAGAAGCATGTCATCGTTTGAGGCCTCCCCCTCAAGGAAGAGGTAATTAAGGTCATTCAGGGCCAGAAGGACCTTCGGGTCGCTCTCAATGACCACAAAGGGCTTGCCGGCCTCATGCAGCAACCGGCAGATGACCCGACCGATCCGGCCGAAGCCGCAGACAATATAGTGGTCATGCAACCCCTGAACCTTCTTCTTCATATGCATCCTCCCGTATACCGCACGTAACTCCCCTTCGACCACCGCCTCGGTAATCTTGCTGAACACGAACATGACAAAACCCACCCCGACCAGGATCAGAACCATGGTGAAGAGTCGCCCACCTGGACTGAGATGAACCACCTCGCCATAACCGACCGTACTGATGGTGATCAGGGTCATATAGAGACCATCGACAAAGGTGCTGTGCTCCAGAAACATATAACCAAAGGCACCAAAAAGAAGGATGCCCAGGAGCATAAGTGTGGCCGTTATTGATTTATGCATCGATCAGTGATCTCACGGCCGAAATACGGCGCAGAAGGGGATGAATTTCAGGAAACTCGACAAACAGCCAGACTTTCTTTTAAGATTGTCGCTCTGAGATTGCAAACAAAATATTGCCCGGCCACCCAAAGAAAACCGCCCGGCAATTTGAAATAATGCACAAAATAACGCTTGACGCCCCTGAACGGCCGCCGTAAAAATATCGTCACTATCGAAGCAGCAGCGCATCTGTCGTTGTCATCGACCTGCTGTCATCAGCGGACTCCAACTCGCAGGAATTTTTCAATCAAGTCAAGCGATTCTGAATAGTTACACAACAGGAAAACAAACAGCCTTCCACAATCTCTTTGCAGGAATTCACCATGAACACGTACAAAATTCACCCCATTGTCATGGGCACCAAGGTCTTTGACAAAGGCATGATGACCTATCAACACGACTACGGCACCCCCTACACCATCCCCATCTACTGCTGGTATATCGAAGGTGGCGACAAGAAGATCCTGGTCGACACCGGCGAGTTGCGTCCGATCCAGTCAGCCGACCGGGAAACAAACATCGGCGGCAAGATCTACACCTTTGAAGAAGGGCTGGCCCAGTGGGGCCTGATCCCAACCGACATTGATCTGGTCATCCACACCCATTTGCACGCCGATCATTGCGAAAATGACTACAAATGCGAAAACGCGGTCTTTTACATCCATGAACAGGAACTGGCCACCATTCGCAACTGCCACCCTCTGGACTACCGCTATGTGGAAGACTATATCTACGAAATCGAGCAGAACGGGCAGATCCAGGTGATCAAGCAGGACTGTGAGATCGTTCCCGGAATTTCGGTCATGCACACCCCGGCCCATACTCCGGGCGGGCTCACAATCTTCATCGAGACCGAACAGGGCAGGGCGGCCATCACCGGGTTCTGTGTGATCAGGGAGAACTTTGAGCCACCGGCCGCAATCCGGGCCATGGAGATGGAAGTGATCCCGCCCGGTACCAGTATCAACACCTATGAGGCCTACGACCTGCTCCTGAAGGTGAGGGATCTGGCCGACATAATCCTGCCTCTGCACGAACCCGAGTTTGCCGGCATCGACACCATCGGCTGACCAGGATTACGGACACACCGTTTCCCCGCTCTCCAGGGATCAGCAGATCAGACACCAATATTTACGCCACCCTCTTCCCCCGGATCGGCCCTTTTCCCTGCTTGACCGGAAATGGGCCGGCCGTTCAGGTCGCACCGATGATCAACGAACAGCAAAAACCCATGTTCCGCTTTCTCATGGTCATGACCATGGCCGCCGTCATCGGCCTGCAGACCTGGATGATCCTGTTCAACAACTTTGCTGTTGAAATCGCAGGGCTGGATGGCAGCCAGGTGGGGCTACTCCAGTCGATCCGGGAGATCCCCGGGCTTCTGGCACTCCTGGCCATCTATGCGATGCTGCTCATCAGCGAGCACCGCCTGGCCGCCCTGTCCGTGATCCTTTTGGGACTGGGCACCTTGTTTGCCGGTTATTTCCCTTCCATGGGAGGCCTGATCTGCACCACCCTGATCATGAGCTTTGGCTTCCACTATTTCGAGACCTGTAACCAGTCCCTGACCCTGCAGTACTTTGACAAGGCCACCGCGCCCCTGGTCTTCGGACGCCTGCGGAGCCTGGGTGCTGCGGCCAATATCGTGGCCGCCGTGCTCCTCTTCACCCTGGGCTTTTTTCTCGATTACAAGGCCATGTATCTGGGGATGGGCAGCCTGGTGACGGCAGCCGGCATCTGGGCCCTGTTCCAGGACCCGTCACACACCGAAATCGTGCCCCAGCATCGCAAGATGATCTTCCGCCGCCGTTATGGACTGTACTACTTTCTCACCTTTATGGCCGGGGCCAGGCGCCAGATCTTCATCGCCTTTTCCGTGCTCCTCCTGGTCAAGATATTCCACTTTTCCCTGCGCGAGGTGGCCATCCTGTTCGTGCTCAACAACGTGGTGAATTACTTCCTCAGCCCTCTCATCGGCCGGGCCATCGTCCGTTTTGGTGAACGCAAAGTGCTGAGCCTGGAATACGCCGGCCTGATCCTGGTCTTTCTCACCTACGCCCTGACCCAGTCCAAGGCCGTGGTCATCGGGATGTATATCCTTGACCACGGCCTGTTCAACTTCGCCATCGCCATCCGCACCTATTTTCAGAAGGTGGCTGACCCCCAGGACATTGCCCCAAGTATGGCCATGGGTTTCACCATCAACCACATTGCCGCCGTGGTCCTGCCGGTTCTGGGCGGTCTGGCCTGGATGATCGACCACCGTATCCCCTTCATTGCCGGGGCAGCCATGAGCCTGATCTCGCTGGTGGCCGTACAGTGGATTCCAAATTTCAGTGACCGGCCAGACATATCCACTGACTGATCCTCCTCACCCTCAATACACCCAGGACCCACGGCACCTGGCCTCCCCCTGTCGGGGACAAGAATGAGCACTGCCACACATCCCCAACAGACTCAAAAGACTCCGGGTTGACTGTTCTGCGAATAAATATTCTCAACAATCACAGAAACAATTTGATGCGACAACCAGGTTCCTGTACTCTTCTTACTGAAGCGGGGAGTCAAACAAAGAGTAAAAATTGCGACAAAAAAAGATTATGAGATATCATTCTCTTCACCGACAGAGTTTTGCCATCCTTTTTTTCCTGCTCGCAGGTTTTCTCCTGGCCTTGCCCCAGCCATCTCAGGCCACCTCTCCACCCCCGGAAATCCTTCTGGTCAACTCTTACCACGAGGGCTACAAGGGAACGGATGATATCGTGGCCGGCTTTCGTTCTATCCTGAACACCTCCCTGCCTGATGTCTCTATCAAAACAGAGTATCTCGACTCCAAGAATAACTCCGGAGAAGTTTACAACAAAAAGCTGGTTGAACTGCTGCGGACAAAATACCGGGAAAATCATTTTGAACTGATTGTTGCCACCGATGATTATGCCTTCAATATTGTTGAAAAATACTACGATGAATTATTCGCGTCCACTCCCGTTGTCTTTTGTGGCACCAATGCATTTGACTTAAAACGACTGACAGGCAAGGCTGATTTCGTCGGCGTTGACGAACGTCCCAGTTTTAAGGAAACCATCGAACTCATCACCCAACTCCGACCACAAACCAGGCGTATTGTCGTCATTCATGATGATTCCCTGGTCGGCCAGATCAACAGCGCTACGTTTCGTCTTGAGGCAGCTGGATTTACCCAGAAGATCGAATTTGAATATCTGGCCGGTTTACTGGAGGAAGACCTGCTGGACCGCATCCAGACGCTCTCTTCTGATACCGCAGTCTTTTATTTTGCCTCCTTTATCATGGATCACAAAGGCCATGTGTACAGCAGTGGAGATGCCCTGAAAAATCTGGCGGCCCACAGCCCTGTGCCCATCTTTGGCGGCTGGGAATTCAATCTGGGCCATGGCATTATCGGAGGCAAGCTGATCAATCTCTTCGAACATGGAACCTTGGCCGGGAGCCTGGCCGTAGAGATCTTGACTGAACATAATCCTGATTCCCTGCCCAAACTCTCACCCAGCCCGAATCAGTTCATGTTTGATGACCTGGAGCTGCAACGGTTTGAGATTAAAGACAAACAACTGCCGCCTGAGAGTATCATCATCAACCGGCCGCCAACATTTTATCAACAGAATCGGGCAGACATTTTCATTGCGCTCTCGGTCCTGCTGACCATCATCGTCAGTGGTTCTTTTGTGATCCTCTATCAGAGCCGGTTAAGGCTTCGCAAGTCTTATGAGGAGCAGCTGCAAATAGAAAAATCTCTGCGCGCATCGCAAGCTGATCTCGAACAGGCCATGGCAGAAGTCAAGACATTGCGCGGCATACTGCCAATCTGTTCATTCTGTAAAAAAATACGAGATGAGGAAGGGGAGTATACACAGATAGAGATGTATATCCACAAACACTCAGGTGTGGATTTCAGCCATACGATCTGCCCGAATTGCATGAAAAAACATTATCCGGAATACTCAGACTGAAGGAACACTATCCATTTCCCCCATCTGGTAAAACAAAACGGGCAACCAGGATAAACCTGATTGCCCGTTTTATATTGATGGCGTCCCCAACCGGATTTGAACCGGTGTTGCCGGCGTGAAAGGCCGGTGTCCTGGACCCGACTAGACGATGGGGACGGGTATGTGCTGGTGGGTCGTGTGCGACTCGAACGCACGACTCTCTGCTTAAAAGGCAGATACTCTACCGACTGAGTTAACGACCCCCTGAAACGGATTTTTATACCGATTCTAAGCCGTAGTGTCAAGCCGAAATAAAGATTGTCGGCAATTTATCATTTGGATTTGAGGCCGTCAAGCAGGAAACAGCATGCTCCCCGTTTTCCTCTCACTATCCGCAGAGGACAAAGAGAGGCAGGCCAGGGGGCTGAAATCAGTTGTGAGGCCAGGGCAGGAATGCTATATATTCGTTCTTAAACGTGCCCCACGGGTGGGGCCGTCTGCTTTTCACAGGTTAACGTTGAGATCAAGGATGGGCAAATGGGATTTTTAAAGGGTACAGCGGGTTTTGTTCGCTTCGCAATTGAGGGTGAGTTACCCAAGCCGTTCTGGGATTTCGTGGCCGAACGGGTAACAGCCTTTTCCTTTAAGGATATTGACGACACCTATGACGAATTTTCCATCGGCTGGGTCTCGATCCATAACATGTTCGATTCCCAGTTCAACTTCGCATCATACGCCAACGGGGACTATGTGACCCTGGCTCTGCGTATCGACGAACGCAAAGTCTCGCCGGCCATCCTCAAAAAGTTTGTGGACAAGGAAGAGGAACGGATCAAAAAAGAAAAACAAATCCCCAAAATCAGCCGAACCATGCGCACCGAGATCAAGGAGCGGATACGGGTCGAACTGATGCGCCGCGCCATCCCGCTCCCAGCGGTCTATGAACTGTACTGGAATGTGGCCGACTCAACCCTGATCTTCTTCAGCACCAGCAGCAAGGCCCACACCCTGCTCGAAGATCTGTTCAAGGAGACCTTTGGCCTGACCCTGATCCAGCAGATCCCCTACAACACGGCCGAGCACCTCCTGGACGAAGCAGGCACAACACACCTGGCCCGGATCAGCCCTGCGATCTTTGTCTGAACCCCCGCCTTCATTCCTGCTATCCTCATTTAACATACGGACCCCAACATCATGGATCTTGTCGACCTGATCATTGAAAAACGATTTCTCGGCCAGGAGTTTCTCACCTGGCTGTGGTGGAAAAGCGAAGAACGCGGCGGCGGGGTCGAACTGCCGGGCCAGGGCGATATCCTGGTGGTGTTTGAAAAACACATGCTCCTGGAATACGGCGAAGGCGAGGCCAATGAAAAACTGATCTGCCGCGGTCTGCAAACCGAACTCCAGGAGGCACGTACCGGTTTGACCATGGGCAAGAAGCTGGAACAGGCCCGAGTTCGCCTGGCCCAGAACGATCATGAATGGAACGTGACCCTGACCGCCACCCTCATGGAATTCCGCAGCGTCCGCCTGCCCAAGACCGGGGACACCGAGCAGGGCGGCAACAATCCCGAGGAACTTGAAGGCATGGTCCTTGAACGGATCTTCCTCTTTGAGGAGCTGGTTCGTCTGGTCAATGACCTGTTCCGCCTCTTCCTGACCATCCGGGTCAGCGACCAATGGCACGACGAACTGCTCAAAATCAGGGCCTGGGTCAAACGCACCAGCGCCACCTGAAAGCGCATTTCATGAAACAAGCAACGCAATGGTATTGTTATGAAATTTGAAACAGTTATCGGGCTTGAGATTCATGCCCAACTCAAGACCAACACCAAGATCTTCTGCGGTTGCGCCACCACCTTTGGAAAGGCACCCAACACCCAGACCTGCCCGGTCTGCCTGGGTCTGCCTGGCACCCTGCCGGTTCTGAACAGGCAAGTAGTCGAATTTGCCATCAAAATGGGACTGGCCACCGACTCGCACATCAACCGTTTCAATCAGTTCGCCCGCAAGAATTATTTCTATCCCGACCTGCCCAAGGGCTACCAGACCTCGCAGTTCGATCTGCCGATCATCGAACGCGGCCAGGTGGAAATCGAGGTCGACGGAAAGAGCAGGACCATCGGTATCACCCGCATGCACATGGAAGAGGATGCCGGCAAGCTGATCCACGATGAGCGCGAACCACTCTCCTATGTCGATCTCAACCGCACCGGCACCCCGCTCCTGGAGATCGTCTCCGAACCTGACCTGCGCTCTCCCGAAGAGGCTTACGCCTATCTGCGCAAGATCCACGCTATCCTCCGCTATCTGGACATCTGCGACGGCAACATGCAGGAGGGCAGTTTCCGCTGTGATGCCAACATCTCCCTCAGACCTGTGGGCCAGGAAGCACTGGGGACACGGACGGAGCTCAAGAACATGAACTCCTTCCGCAATGTTCAGAATGCTCTCGAATATGAGGTCCGCCGCCAGCGCGACATCCTCCTGGACGGCGGCACAATCACCCAGGCGACCCTGCTCTGGGACGCCGACCGCAACCGGACCGAGTCCATGCGCAGCAAGGAAGAGGCCCATGATTACCGCTACTTCCCCTGCCCGGACCTGGTTCCTGTCCAGATCGACGAAGAGTGGATCGAGCGGGTGCGCGCCACCCTGCCGGAACTGCCGGACCAGCGCAAGGACCGTTTTATCAGCGCCTACGAACTGCCCGAATACGATGCCGGTCTGCTCACCGCCTCCCGCGAGCTGGCCGACTATTTTGAGGCCACGGTCCAGGCCGGGGCCCAGGCCAAAAAGGCCTCCAACTGGATCATGTCCGAGTTGCTGCGCGAACTCAAGGGCGAGGAAATTTCCAGCTGTCCCATCAAACCTGAACAGCTGGGCGCTCTGCTGAACATGGTCGAAGAGGGGACTATCAACGGCAAGATCGCCAAAACCGTCTTCCAGGAAATGATGGCCAGCGGCAAGGACCCCGAGCGTGTGGTCAGGGAAAAGAACCTGATCCAGGTCTCGGATGAGGGCGAGATCCTGGCCATGGTGCGCGAGATCATTGCCGCAAACCTCGACCAGGTGGTGGAATTCAAGGGTGGCAAGACCAAGCTCATGGGCTTCTTTGTCGGCCAGTTGATGCAAAAGACCAAGGGCAAGGCCAATCCCAAGATGGCCAATGACTTGTTCACACAAGAATTGGCGTCCTGGACGGCACGCCGAATTCTCTGACCAGCGTCACCTTGCCGCCGCTTCCTTTTCTCCCGCAATGGAACCAAACATCCGTTGCAGGCCATAAGTGACCACGCCTGAGTGACGTACTTTCATATTTTGCTGTAGCTGGCGAATTTGATCCAGCAATGCTGATGAGATGGAGTCAAACCCCATGGAGAAAGAACAGTGGCAGGAAAAAGGCCAGGGCCATCGGCAACGGCTGCGGGACCGCTTCCTTGAGCGCGGCCTGGAAAACTTTACCGACGCCGAGGTCCTGGAACTGCTCCTCACCTTTGGCACCCCGCGCAGCGACTGCAAAGAGGCGGCCCGGACAGCCCTGAAGGAGTTCGACTCTCTGGCCGCAGTCCTTGAAGCCCCGCTCCCGGCCCTGCAGAAGATCAAGGGCATCGGCCCCAAAAACGGTTTTGCCATCCACTTTGTCCAGGCCACGGCCCGCCGCTACCTGGCCGCACGGCTGAAAGGCAAACGCTACCTCCACTCATCCGGCGATGTCCGTGATTTTCTCGTCCACTCCCTGCGCGGCCTGAAAAAGGAGGTCTTTCAGGTCATCTTCCTCGATACGGCCCACGCCATCATCGACACCAGGACCGTGGCCGAGGGGACCATCAACGTCAACACCATCTACCCGCGCGAACTCCTGCACCAGGCCCTGGAGCTGAACGCCGCCGCCCTGATCCTGGCCCACAACCACCCCTCGGGCAATCTCCAGCCCTCTTCCCAGGACCTCCAGCTGACCCGCAGCCTCTGCCTGATCGGCTCATTCATGCACATCCAGATCCTCGACCACCTGATCATCGGCGACGGCTGCTACTCCATGGCCGATCAAGGCCTGATGGAGGACCTGCGGCAGGATGCGGTCCGGGCAGCCGAGACCCTGCGCTGAACACCAAGGTGACCTGCCTCTACATCCACATCCCGTTCTGCCTGCAGAAATGCGCCTACTGCTCCTTTGTCTCCTTCAGCGGCCAGGAAAAACTCTTTGACCGCTATGTCGAGGCCCTCTGCCGGGAAGCTGGGCAGACCGCAGTTCAAGCCGGCAGGGCTTTAGAGACGATTGCCCCGCTCGAAACCCTGTTCTTTGGCGGTGGCACCCCCAGTCTCTTACCAGCTGCATTGATCAGCCGGATCATTGACCGCTGCCGCCAACTGTTCACGTTCAGCCCGACAATCGAGCTCTCGCTCGAGGCCAATCCTGGAACGATCGACGAGGATGGCCTGGCCAAACTGCGACGGGCAGGAGTTAACCGTCTGTCCGTGGGAATCCAGAGCTTCGACGACCGCGAACTGCAGGCCCTGGGTCGTGCCCACACCCGGGCGCAGGCCCTGGATGCAGTCAAAAACGCCCGAAAGGCCGGGTTTGACAATCTCAGCCTGGACCTGATGTCAGGCCTGCCCGGCCAGTCCCCGGTCTCCTGGCGCCAGACTCTGGAACAGGCTCTGGACCTCAGGCCGGAACACCTCTCCTGCTACCAGCTGACCATTGAAGAGGACACCCCCTTTGCCCGCCTTCAGGATCAGGGCTGTCTGATCCTGCCCCAGGAAGAGGCAATCGCGGCCATGGACGAGTTGACCCTGTCCCTGTGTTCTGAGGCCGGGCTTGAACGGTATGAAATCTCCAATTTTGCCCGACCGGACAAAAAATGCCGGCACAACCTCAACTACTGGCACAATCTCCCCTATCTCGCCTTGGGGGCCGGGGCGGTCTCATACGACAACCAGCGGCGGTCACGACGGACCAGCAATCCCCGGCGCTACTGCGAGCTTCTGGAGACAGGGAATTCCGTTATTGTGGAGGAGGAAGAATTGGATATGGAGGCCTCTTTCCGGGAAACCATGATCATGGGCCTGCGCCTGACCCGGGGTATCGATCTCAACGACCTGCAAAGCCGCTTCGGGCTCGATCCCCGCATCTATTACGGTAAGACCCTTGAGCACCTGATCAACCAGGGATTGCTGCACCTCAACCAGGAGCGGCTGCGCCTGACCACCCACGGTCTGATTTTTGCCAACCAGGTCATGGCCGAACTGGTCTGAGCAGGGTCAACAGGATTCTATTCCGACAGACCCTGTTCAGTCGGTCCTTCAAGGGCCAGAAAGTTGAGGGTGGCGTGCACCGTAAACAAGGGGAAAAGCAGAGCAATAACAAAGATATTGAGCACCGGAATCATCCCCAGCAGGGCCGCCAGCAGCCCCAGACGCAGGGCGGCCAGCCAGTGCCCTCTGAGCCAGGCCATCTTGCGGCCCAGAGTCCAGCGACGGCGGGCAGTGGGATAGTCGATAAACATCAGGGCCGAACACCAGCTGTAGATGAGCACAACCAGGACCTGGCCGATAAGAGGAATAAAGTTGAGGCCAAAGGCCAGTACCGACAGCAGCACTCCCACCAGGGCAATCTTCAATCCTTCACGGAGATCAACGAGAACGCCAATCCAGGTAAGGGGGGCGTCTGCTTCAAACTCCCGGCCCGCCTTTTTCTTCTCAACAGCGGTACTGAGAAAGACATACCCGGGGGTGGTCAGGGTATAGGCAAGAAAAAAGGCGAGATAAAAGGCAATCAGCCGACTCAAGACCAGAAAAAGCCATTTCAGAATCTGCCAGCCCTGAAACTTAATCCAGCCCCAGATCCCGACCGCCTCCGGGCCCTGCTGGAAAAAATTTCCGGTCAATTGATCCATCAGGGTTGTGGTCAACAGATACCCACCCCAGGTCAATCCCAGGGTCACGGCCACCAGAAGCAGGCTCCAGCCCATGATCCGGCCACTGGTCAACAGAAACCGGGCTGCCTGCCCCAAAGAGACCCAAGGGTTGACGGATGATGGCAGGGCAGGGGAACGGGGCATAATTCAGACCTCAGTATAATTTTAAAAACGGAACTTTCGGAGAAAAAAACAACCGGAATCGCCGCGCAACGCTGGCAATTTCAGCCGACTCTCGGTATTCTCTTACAGGAATAGGAAATATTTTTCAAGATGCCCTCAAGACAATTCAGACCCACAGTCCTGCGGGACCTTTTGCCGGCAGGGACATACCGACCGTAAGCCCTTGTCCGCACCAGGCACTGCTCCCTGGCTGATCAGAATCGTGACACAGCCCTCGCGGTCATGACTGCGAGGTTGGCTGATACAATCTCCTACAAATCAATCACGGTATTCTCAACACTCTTCACTCTGCCCAACCACATGAACAGCAGTAAAAAAACAAAAATCACCTATGCTTGCCGGGAATGTGGCTTTCAGAGCCGCAAATGGCTGGGCCGCTGTTCCCAATGCGGTGAGTGGGAAAGCCTGGTGGAAGAGATCGTGCTCCCTCCAACCGCCACGCCAGGCATCGCGGTCTCGGGGGCACCCCAGCCTCTGCATCTGGCCCCTGACAACGAAGAAGAACGGATTACCACTAACATTGCCGAACTCGACCGGGCCTTGGGAGGCGGCATTGTTCCGGGCTCGGTGATCCTGATCGGCGGCGATCCCGGGATCGGCAAATCAACTCTCCTCCTCCACCTTTTGGCCGCTGTGGCTCGTGATGACCGGCAGGTCCTCTATGTCACGGGTGAAGAATCGGCCAGCCAGATCAAGATGCGGGCAAAGCGCCTGGGGGCCCTGCATCCGGCCGTCTACCTGGCCTGTGAAAACCAGGTCGAGGCAATCACGGCCATGACTCTGGCCATGCGCCCCGGTCTTCTGGCCGTGGATTCGATTCAGACCCTGTCCTGCGCTGACATCGGTTCGGCTCCAGGCTCGGTCACCCAGGTCCGGGAATCTGCGGCCCGCCTCCTGCAACTGGCCAAACGGGAAAACATCCCCCTGATCCTCATCGGCCATGTCACCAAGGATGGCGGTCTGGCCGGTCCCAAGATCCTGGAACACATGGTCGACACGGTCCTCTCTTTTGAAGGCGAGCGCAGCCATGCCTTCCGTATCCTGCGGGCGACCAAAAACCGTTATGGCTCCACCAACGAGATCGGGGTCTTTGAGATGAAAGAGGAAGGACTGGTGGAGGTCAGCAATCCCTCAGAGATCTTCCTGGCCGAACGGCCTCTCAATACCGCGGGCTCCGTGGTCCTGCCAAGCCTAGAGGGCACCCGGCCGATCCTGGTCGAAGTCCAGGCCCTGGTCAGCCCCAGCAACCTGGGCACGGCCAGACGCACGGCCATCGGCGCCGACCCCCAACGATTATCCCTGCTCTGTGCCGTTCTGGAGAAAAAAGCGGATCTCAACCTCTATGGCCACGACATCTTTCTCAATATCGCCGGTGGCATCCGTATCGATGAACCGGCCCTGGACCTGGGCGTGATCTCCGCTTTGGCCTCAAGTCTTCTGGACCGACCCATTCCCTCGACCACCGTGGTCTGCGGTGAGATCGGCCTGGCCGGGGAAGTGCGGGCCGTGGGTCAGATCGAATCCCGAATCAGAGAGGCCGAACGCCTGGGGTTCAAACGCTTTATCATGCCCCGCAGCAACCACGAGCGACTGACCACCCATTTTTCCATGAAATTACTCGGCATCAGCACCATTCAGGAATTACTTGACCAGCTCTTTCTTTGATCTCATCGCCCTGACGGATCCAACTCAAACCACCACTCCATGAACTTCACCCTGAACATCACAGTACAGAGAACCCGACCCACTGCTACCGCAGACATGTCCTCCCTTTGGCAGCCCAACAGGCTTGCCGGAAACAGATCAGTTATCTCATGAATATCAAAGCAGAACTCTTCCAGCCGACCGTCTTTGGGCGGGCAGGGCAACCATCACAATCCTGGCGGCGGCTGGAACATAACCAGACCCCCATCTATGTCCAGCCCGAGGGCCCGGACTGGCTGGTCCCCACCAGGCGCGGCGACCGTCTCCTGCAAACTCTCCTTATCCACCCCGATCCAGCCGCTGCCGCCGCCCTGTCTCCCGGACGACCAGGTGAAAGCGCAAGCCAGCTCTTCTACGACCTCAATCGCCTGCAACACAGTCTGAACAGCCATCCTCCGGCCCCCTATCTCGGCCGCAGAGACGAACTGCACCTGGACGCCCTGCGCGAATGCTGGTTTCATCTCACTGACCAGTGCAATCTCAGCTGCTGCCACTGCCTGTTTTCAGCCTCCCCGGCCAAAAAAAGATATCTGCCCCTGCAAGACCTGCGGGCGGCCACGGACCAGGCCCTGGCCCTGGGCTGCCGCATCTTCTACTTTACCGGGGGCGAGCCTCTGCTCTATCCCGGCCTGTTCGAGTACCTGCGCCACCTTCTGGCCCGCAACCCGGAGGTCCACGCGGTCATCCTCACCAACGGCCTGCTCCTGGCAGAACTTCTCCCGAAGTTCCATGACCTGGAACGCCTTCACCTCCAGGTCAGCCTGGACGGCCTGGAAAAGAGCCACGATCTTCTCCGCGGCCGGGGCAGTTTCAAGGCCCTGATGGACAACCTGGCCGTTCTGCAGCAGGCCGGGTGCCAGACAACCCTGTCCGTGGCCGTGAGCCGGGAAAACATTGCGGATCTGCCCCAACTCATGGAGCTTGCCGCCGCAAATGGAGCTTTGAACATCCATCTGCTCTATCACTTCATCCGCGGCAAGGGGAGCGCCGAACAGTTCGTCAGGCCAGACGAAATCTTTCCAAAACTCCTGGCCGCCTGGCAACGGGCCGATGAATTGGGGATCGTCATCGACAACATCGAGACCATCCGCAGCCAGGTCTTTGCCAGCCCCGGGACCCGGTACGATCTGTCCAATACCGGCTGGGAATCCCTGGCCGTGGGACCAGACGGGGTCATCTATCCCTCACCGGCCCTGGTGGGGCTTAAAGAAACCGCCTGCGGCCCACTCTCCGATGGCCTGGAGCAGGTCTGGCGTTTCAGCTCGGTCATGAACGACCTGCGGGCCTCCTCGCTCGTGGACAGCCGGACAACCCAGACCAATCCCCTGAAATTTCTCATTGGGGGGGGAGACATCGACCACAGCTTCCTGCATGGCGGAACCTGGACCGGACACGACCCCTACATGGAACTCTACAACCTGATCGCTCTGGAACTGATCAGCCGGCAAACCCGGCAGTACAGCAACCACAACCAGGGACTGATCCGTCTGCGCATGGGCGATGTCCGCCAGGACTGCCTGAATGAAGACTCAGGCGAGCAGACTGTGGCGCTCACCCACTGTAATTGTGTGATCTCCATCAGTCACAATGACGGCCACGGTCAGGTCCGGGAGTTCTACAGCCAGGCGGCCCTGACGGCCAACGACGAGATCGTCAATCCCCTGGCCCCGGCCCAGGCCAGGGCCGACTTTATTCCCACCGAATCGCGCAAACGCTCCTATGGCTGCGGCAGTCCGGTTACCGATGCCGTCCCCCGGCCTGGAGAGACCGTGGTCGATCTCGGTTCCGGCTCCGGAGTTGAATGCTTCATGGCAGCAGATGCCGTAGGTGATCAAGGCCGGGTGATCGGTATTGACATGACCGACGAGATGCTGATTCTGGCCCGCGAGGCCCAAGGCGAGGTGGCGGCCCGCCTTGGGTATGACATTGTCGAGTTCCGCAAAGGCCTGCTCGAGGAAATACCGCTGGCCGATAACACGGCCGATGCGATCATCTCCAACTGTGTCATCAATCTCAGCCCGGACAAGCGCATGACCTACCAGGAAATTGTCCGGGTCCTCAAGCCAGGCGGTCGACTTGTGGTCTCAGACATCGTCACCGACAGCTCAATTCCACCACGAATCCGCAACAATATCCGCTATCGCGATGAATGTCTGGGGGGGGCCATGCAGCAGGAAGAGCTGCTCCTGATGATGGAGAGTGCCGGACTGACCACCATCCGTCAGCTCAAGCGTTTCCCTTACCGCCGGGTCGAAGGCATGGATTTTTTCTCACTCACCTACGAGGCGCGAAAACCCCGGACGATCAGAGACGACAAACAGCTGGAGGTCATCTACCGTGGCCCGCACGGGGGGATCTACAGCGAAGCGGGCACCCTGCTCCTCAAGGGGTGCCGAACGACCATCAAGGCTGGCGAGATTGACCAGCTGGATGATTCGGTCTTTATCCTGGGCCAACAGGGTGAAGTCACGAACCTGCTTATGAAGGACTGCTGCTGCACGCCCCAGAGCCTCGTCCAACCAGTCGACTCCGTTGCCAGTCAGCCGGCAGCCGACCGACCCTCATCCCGGCCCCGACTGAAATCCGGATGCATGGTCTGCGGCGCAGATGTCTGTTATTTTCACGAACCAGTAGAGATGGGTTGCAGCTACTGCGGCACCCTCTCCCTGGCCGACGCGTGCTGCACCAGCAGCCATTTTGTCTGTGATCACTGTCATCAGGAAAGCGGCCTTGCCGTCATCAAGTCGGCGTGCAGAACCAGCCAGGAACGAGACCTGCTCGGTCTGCTCCAGGCCATTCGCAGCCACCCGGCCCTGCCCACCCATGGCCCCGAGCATCACGCCCTGATTCCGGGTATCATCATTGCAAGTTTTCGCAACTGCGGTGGCCGGGTGGATGACGAGACCCTGATGGGGGCCATTGAACGCGGGGCCTCTGTGCCCGGTGGCGTCTGTGGTTTCTGGGGAACCTGTGGCGCGGCCATCGGGGCGGGGATCGGAGTGGCGGCCCTGCTCGAGGCCACACCGCTGACCCCGGGACCACGGCAGCTGGCCCAGCGTCTCAGTGGACAGATCCTGACCAGGGTCAGCCAGTATCGCGGCGGCCGCTGCTGTCAGCGTGAAAGCTTCATCGCTCTGCGTGAGACAGCCCGCATGTCAGAGGAAATCTTGGGAATTGAACTGCCTGCTCAAAAACAGATTCACTGCGATCAGTACCTGCACAACCGTGAATGCATCCGCAAGCAGTGTCCACTCTGGGCGCAGCGGCAGACCGATCTCAACAAAGAGGACTTCAGCCCCTTCAAGATGATCTGAAGGGCAGCCGGCCACAACAGAACATATCGGAATTATAAAACTTCCAGCCCCCCAGCCTGGCTCCTTTGGGGACGTCTGATTCATAAAAAACGCCCCAAAGAGGGCTGGATAGCAAACCAGGACCATGCAATACCAATGAAAAAAGTAGAATACCGAGACCAGGCCCTGAAGATTCTGCCCTGGGTCTGCGCCAGCTGCGGCCGTGATTTTTCCGGTAAAAAACTGCGCGAACTGACCGTCCATCACAAGGATCATAACTACAAGAACAATCCACCCGATGGCAGCAACTGGGAACTGTTATGCCTCTACTGCCACGACAACGAGCATTCGCGCTCCCTGGATGCCGAATGGCTGCCGACCCACGATTCAGATCAAGACAAAAAAACCGTATCCACCCACACCCCTTTCGCTGATCTCATGAAAAAGCTTCGTGGCCCAGAACAGGACAAATAAAACAACGAGGCAGAATAAGTATTGTTCCTTAAGAGAACGTTGCAACAATCCAGACGGCCTTATGACGACACCATCAACACCTATAACTTTTCTCTTCCAGACCGATCCCCACCAATTCAGGAGATGTCCATGTTCACCGGATTCCGCCCGTCCCGATTATTCCTGACCCTGGCCTTGACCCTTTTCTTGCCCCAGGCCCTGGCCCTGGCTCAGCCACCAGTGGAGCCGCCCCCGCCCGAATGTGGCCCTCTCCTGGAAAACCAATGCCAGAGCTGTCATTATCTGCCCCGGGTTTGCAGCAAGCTCGGCAAGAAGAGCAGACGCGGCTGGCAGGCGACCATCCGGGTCATGATTCGCCGCGGCGCCACGATCAGCGCCGAAGACCAGGCCAGGCTTGCTGACTGCCTGGCCCAATCTGAACCGGGAATTGTGGCCGCCTGTAAAAAATGATGGCGAGTCATGCAAAAACAGATACATACATAAAAAGCTGTCGACAAGAACGGCAAAAATTGTTCATATACCCAAATCGTTCCCCAGAGACATCGCTCTTACCATCCCATCCATTTGCACCAGGAGAACACCATGGAAGATCACGGACACGCAGCCCCCGAGGAAGACCACTCAGTCACCATCAAGGTCGGAATCTTTTTTATCGCAGTCATCATCTCACTGTTTATCATCGGCGCGATAAATTAACCTGCACAGATTACAGGATCACCTACCGCCCGGAGTTCTGACTCCTGGCGGTTTTGTTTTTTGGCCCGTCAGCAGAATCTGTGGTGACAATCCGGTTCAGGTAACTCTTCAGCGAATAGTTTAAAATACAGGTTTGTGGTGGTGAGCTGGGCCCGGTGGAATGAGGAAGGTCCCTGGCCGGCTCGCTCCGCCCGAAACATGAACGACTTATCCGTCGCCCATGTTTCAGATACACCGGTCAGGGACCTTCCTCATTCCACCTCTTCCCATTCCTGACCAGATAGATAGATTCAGGGTTGGGCAGTAAGTGAAAAGTTACCGTTTTTATTTCCAGAATACAGAAAAATGACCAAGAAAAAAACATATGCCGTGGCCTGCGGCCGCAAGATCGGTCTATTTACCAGCTGGCCTGAAGCCGAGGCCCAGGTCAAAGGATTTGCCGGGGCAAGATTCAAGGGTTTTGCAAGTCGGCTGGAAGCGGAAGGCTGGCTCCAGGAGCAAAGCCAAGGTGGAGGAAGAGCGGTTAACAGTCGGCCCGTTCGACAAAAACCAATCCCGCGCCGAGCGCCTCAAGCCACAACCGAACACGAGAGCACTGAAGAGAGCCGCGGGATACTCATCTACACAGACGGGGGCTGTTCGGGCAACCCCGGCCCGGGTGGCTACGGGGCAATCATCCGCGATCAAGGCCAGGAGAAAGAGTTGAGTGGCGGTTTCCGTCTGACCACCAACAACCGCATGGAGATGATGGCCTGCGTTGCCGCCCTCCGTTCCTTGAAGGGGTGTGCCCGGTCCATCATCCTCTATTCAGATTCCAGCTATGTGGTCAACGCCATCAACAAAGGCTGGGCCAGATCCTGGCAACGGCGAGGCTGGGTCAAGTCTGACCACAAACCAGCCCTCAACCCGGATCTCTGGCAGGAAATCCTGGAACTGATTGCACCGCTCAGCATCGAATTCCGCTGGGTCAAAGGACACTCGGGCAACCCGCTTAACGAACGCTGCGACCAACTGGCAGTGGCCGCCAGCAAGGACATTCATCTGCCGCCGGATGCCCCCTACGAACTCCACAAAAGCCAGGGCGCTGACTGATGATGGCGTCATAACAACTGACTGCCTCTTACTCGCTCATTGCCAATTGCTCCAGGGCGTGGCGAATATGGCCACAGAAAATCTCCGCAATCCCCGGCAGCAGGCCAATTCCCTCGCTGATCACTTCAACATCCACTCCTGACCGATCCAGCCGACTCTGCCACGACTCAGCTCCCTCACCGACGAGATCACGATGAAAGTGCATTCCCGCGGTCAACAGAAAAGGGACAAGACAGACCTGCTGGTACCTCCCCGCTACAATCTCTGCCACCACCTCGGATGCTCCACCGGGAAACTTTTCAACCACCCCGACAAAGACCCGATTGCCGAATCTGCGACGGAGAAATGACTCCAGCGCCGGAAAGGCGGTCCAGGCCGGATGGCTGGTCCCATGGCCGACCAGAAGAATGGCCTGCCCGAGCCTGGATTCGATCAGGGGCGCAAGACAATGGGCCACCGCCCGGTAATCCTCGGGGCTGTAAAGCAGAGGTGCTCCGATAGCCGTAGCCAGCGTGGCACGGGAACCCAGGTGACGGAGGCGGACATAGCCGGCCGCAGGCAGAATGTGAAGCGACTGAACCACGACCTGCTTCACGCCCTGGTCAACAAGCTGCTCCACGACCAGCTCCGGTGCGGGAAAACAATTCTGCCCCTGGGCCCGAATAAGCTCCCGGACCCGCTCCGAGGTCCCGACCCAATACAGCGGATGACCAGCAAAGTGACCCCTGACCACCCGCTCAAAATGATCATAAACAACTCGGGAAGCGGTTGTGCTCCCATAGGCAGCCATGACAATAGGCGTCAGCTTCAATAGAGTACCTCACTGATTTAAAGGACAAAACATAACTCTTCAACAGTACCCCATCTTCACCCAGTCTGGCCTTCTTACATACACAGAGACATGTCTGGGGAAGTCCAGAATGAACGAACCTGCAACACTGATGACCCGTTACCGTTCTAATCTTACTGTTATTCTTGATCATTATGCTGAACAGTCCAGACAAAACAATCAATGTCATCCTGAGTTTAGATGATCTTGAACTGTCACGCTCTTTTTTTTTAAAAAAATACCACAGGGTAGGAAAGTGAGTCCGCAAGCCATCGTCGCGGGATGATTAAATTTTTGAACCAAGGCCTGTCAGCAAGCCTGGAAAAAGCAAAGATAATTCATTGACATGGGGCCACAAATGCGATAGTACAAATAATTGAAGTTGATTTGCTCAAAGAGAATCTCCTCTCATGGAAACTCTACAAGCACTGGCTTTAGGCAACTCAAGTTGCTGTGTATGACTTCCGATTCTCAAACAGAAGCGGACGCCGTAAAAATTAAATTTTGTAGGAGGGAACAATGGTTAAAAGATTTTCCATGCTGGCTCTGGCCGGCCTCATCGCTCTGCCCGCACTGGCATCAGCCAGCGCAGGCCCCAACGCCAATGACCTTGAGCGCAAGATCGAAGAGTTGAGCCTTCAGCTCGACCAGCTCAAATCAGCAATGGCTAAACAAGGCGAGAACACTGTCTCCAAAAGCGACTTCACTGACCTCGCCGACACGGTCGAGAGCCTGGACGAGCGTTCAGAAGCCTGGGACCTGTCTTCCCGCTTCAGCTTTTACGGCGATTTCCGCGCCCGTCTTGACAGCCTTGATGCCAAATCAGCCAGCGCTTACAGCGCCGGTGATGTTGCAGGTGGCATGGTAACAGCATTAACAGCTCCTTCCCCTTACGGCTTTGGCATGACCCTCCCGATCACCACTGCCGAGCTTCAGGGAGCCATGGCCAATGTCTATGCAATGGCTCCTACTGCAGCAGAACGTGCAGGCATGTTTGCCATGTTAGGTGTAACTCCGACTGCCGCCTCTGATTTTAACAACGACACCGTCTTCACCAACCGTTTCCGCCTGAACATGCGAGTCCAGGCCACTGAAGGCATCGAGTTCAAAGCCCGTCTGGCCATGTACAAGGCCTGGGGTATGCAGAGCAACCCCACCGCTGAGGCAGGTGGACCCTACACCATGGACAGCTTCAGCTGGGACGGCAACACGACCCGTCAGCCCGGTACAAGCGCCCTCTATGTCGATCGCGCCTTCCTGAACTGGAACAATATCGGTGGAAACCCCGTATGGTTCTCCATTGGTCGTCGCCCGACCACAGACGGTCCTCCGGCCCACATCCGCATGGGTTCAAGCACCCGTCTGGCCACCCCTGTTTCTGTCATGGATTACCCATTTGACGGTATTTCCGTTGGGTATGCCTACCGTTGGGGCAATGAGGACATGGGCACCGGTCGTATCCGTTTCTGCTACGGTCGTGGATTTGACGCTGGGGTCGAAACCGATGGTACCGGTCTCAACGACATGGATTTTGCCGGTCTGAGCTGGGATGTCATGAAAAAGGGCAACCGCTTCCTGAACGTCCAGTCCTTTATGGCCTACAACCTGGTCAACACCCCCGATGGCGTCACCTTCCAGAACCCCTTTGAAATGGCTGGAATTTTTGAAGGCAACGGAATCCTTGACAAGGCCAATCTTGGTGACATCATGCACACATCTGCTGTGTATCACGACAAGATCGGCAACATCAACTACTACGGTTCTGCTGCCTGGAGTCGCACCATGCCTAAGGGTTATGACGAAGTTGGTAACTCTCTGCTTGGTTCCTGGTGGGCCCCTGAAGAAGATCAGGATGGTTACATGATCCAGGTCGGCGCCCGTTATGACATCGACAATATGGGCCTGAAACTGGGCGCTGAGTACAACCAGGGTTCCGAGTACTGGGTTTCCATGTCTCCCGGACATGATGACCTTTACAACTCCAAACTGGCCACCCGTGGTAATGTTGTTGAGTTGTACGGTATCTATGACATCCCGGCCGGACCTGCCGTTTCCAAGTTTGGCAGCGCCTTCATCCGCTTCGGATATCAGCATTACGAGTATGACTACACCGGCAGCGGTAGCTGGCTGGGTGCCCCGGTTGATCTCGACGATCTGACCAGCGATCCCTTCAATGCTCAGTTCTTTGCACCGATCGAGTCTCAGGATCAGTTCTACGTGACCTTTGAGGCCACCTTCTAATTCAGTTTTCTGAATAGAAGTTACACCCTAAAGGGGGGAAGGTGCTGCATGCAGCACCTTCCCCCCTTTTTTTATTCTACTCCCATGCCAACAACAGATCTGAACAAACTCCATGCCCCATGGGACCCAAGCCTGGTCACAGCCGTCTGTCTTGACCGACACAACGGCACCGGTGCTGCCCCCTATGATTCACTGAACATCAGCTTCGGAGTGGGTGACCTGCCTCAAACAGTGCGTGCCAATCGGGAGCTCGTCAAACAGACTCTGGGAATTGAACGACTGGTCTCGACCCGTCAAGTCCATGGCGGCCGAATCCTGACTCTCGACCAGCCACTCAGCATTGATCAGGAATTTAACGGGTATGACGCCCTGATCACCAGGCAACCGGGCCTTGGGCTGATGATCCAACAGGCCGACTGCCAGGCCATACTCCTGTTCGACCCGCTCACCCCGGCCGTGGCCGCCATCCATTGCGGCTGGCGGGGCAGTGTCCTGAATATCATTGCCAGAACCATTCGGGCTATGACAGACGCCTTCCACACCAAGCCAGCACACCTCAGGGCCTTTATTTCGCCCTCACTTGGCCCCTGCTGTGCCGAGTTCATCAATTACCGCACAGAACTTCCCTCAGCCTTTCACCGCTTCCAGGTTCGCACCAATCATTTCGACTTCTGGCAGATCTCACGCCTGCAACTGAGCGATGCCGGAGTAAAGCCGGAAAATATCGATCAGGCAGGAATCTGTACCGCCTGCTCGCCAGACTACTTTTCCTACCGCCGTGCCTGCCGCATGAGCAATGGCATCACTGGCCGCAACGGCTCTGTCATTGCCTTGCGCTGATAACAGAGCAACCCGGTTCAGCAAGCACTGCAAAAACAAAAAGACCAGAAGAGCTGGCGTCTCAAAGAGATACAAACCTATCTGGTCTTTTAACCCCGCCCTGGCCCTGCCATACTCAAGACACAGAACAGCTGACCGGCTCATTAAACAAACTATTTTTCAGCACACGTCTCGACTGTCGACCGAAACTCGACGATCATCGGCACATGGTCCGAGAGCTGGATATCAGGCACCTGGCAGTTGACCGCCTCAAGTTCCTGACTGTGGAGAATAAAATCAAGCTGCCGATGTGGGGCATGACTGGGATACGAGGGACGGGCCTCAGGATTTGCATCACACAGACCCGTGGCGGCCAGAAAAAGATCCAACTCCCGATTCCCGCCAAAGGTATTGAAATCTCCGGCCAGGATCACAGGTTTTTTCCTGCCCATGAGCAACCGATGCAGATACTCAAGCTGCTGATGACGATGCCGGTATTTGAGAGAGAGATGAACGATAAAAATGACAGCATCTTCCAGTTCCACCTCAATCACCAGCCGCTTGATCCCTTCACTGAAGTAATGGAAACGATGACTGATAATGGGTGTCCGGCTGAGCAGGGCATTGGATTGCTTGTTGAGAACCGGAACCCGCTGGGCCAGAGAGGCATTCCGATACTTGCTTTCCACCACATGGGAATAGCCAAGATCCCGAGCAAGATAAGCTGCCTGACAACTCCATCCGGAACGATAAGAACCGGAATCTACTTCGACCAGGGCAACAATATCCGGATCGACCGAGCGAATAAACGTACTGATCTGACCCAGCTTGGCGGCCGTGGATTTAAAGAAACCAGCATAAGGCAAGGGCAGATGAAAGTTGGCCCCACGCCCTGTGGCATAACGGATATTGTAGAGGAGGAATCGCATGGACAAAATAATACCGGTTTCCACTGAAATACACAACCGACAGCAAGAAAAAGACAGCACCTCAAGCCTGGGCTTTTTTCCCGGCAGTCAATGTGGTACAGTTCCGAAAAACATCAACCATTCCCTCGTACTCTGCCAAGGAACCACACCATGACCATCATCAAGATCGGATCACGTAAAAGCAAGCTTGCCATGTGGCAGACCGATACGGTCGCGGCCATGCTCGAGGCCAGCGGCCTGACCACGGAAATCAGCAGCATGGAGACCCGGGGTGACAAGATCCTTGATGTCTCAATCGCCAAGATCGGCAGCAAAGGTGTTTTCACCGAAGAGCTGGAAGAGCAACTGGCCAACGGCACTACCGACATTGCGGTGCACAGCGCCAAGGACATGCAGTCAATCCTGCCCCAGGGTTTTCAGCTGATCGCCTTCACCGAGCGGGAAAAGGTCAATGACGTCCTGGTCGGTCTGAATGGCGATATCGATCTTGACGACCCGAAACGGTCCTTGATCATCGGCACCTCATCGGTCCGCCGCAAGGCTCTGCTCAAGCACCACTACCCCCATGTCCAGACTGTAGAGATGCGCGGCAACCTCCAGACTCGGATCAAAAAGATGCGTGACGGGGCCTGTGACGCCCTGATGCTGGCCTATGCCGGGGTCAAACGCATGGAATACGATCATATGATCATCAAAATCTTTGATGAAAAACTGTTCATTCCACCTGTTGGTCAGGGCTGCATCGCCATAGAGGCCGCCGGGACTCTCGCCCCGGACAAACTCAAGCAGGTGCGCAACTGCCTCAATAACCCGGACAGCGAAAGCTGCCTGCTGGCCGAGCGAGCCTATCTGCGAAAACTTGAAGGAGGCTGCTCGATCCCAGCCTTTGGTCTGGCCGTACTTGAGGGCAATCAGCTGCACCTGACCGGCGGACTGGCCAGCCTTGACGGCAGCACCATCCTCAGCAGGACCGAGAGCGGTCCACGAGAAGAGGCCGAGCTGATCGGCCAACGCCTGGGTGATTATATTCTCAAGAACGGCGGTCGGTCGATGCTGGCCGAGATTCGCAAAGCGCAGGGTTGATGAGAAAGGTGCAAGGTTGAAGGATAGAGGAAAGGATCGCTTTAAAGAAAGGGGAAACGGTTTCAAGGTAGGTTGCTCGGCCGGGGAGCGAAGCTCTTCCTCCGGCTAAGCTTCGCCTGCACCGTTCTGCGAACGTTGCAGATACGCCGGTGAAAGAGCTTCACTCCCCGGCCTTTTTCTTTCCTGGTCGACACAGACTGAACTCAGCCAAATTTGGACGAGATTAACTCGGTGGAAGCTTGGAGTCAGGTCAGGAAGGTATCTGACCTGCGTATTCAGGCCGCAGGCCTGGGCGGAGCCTTAGCAGGACAGATACCTTCCTGACCTGACGGACAACCTAATACCCCTCCCACAAAAAATCAGCTCACGACCGGTCGAGCGGCACAGAGCCGACGCAACCAGTCCAGCCACTGCTCAAAACCCTCTCCACTTACAGCCGAACATTCGATCATCTCCAACTCCGGATTAATCCGCAACGCCTCACGCCGAGCCTCATCCAGAGAAAAATCAAAGTAGGGCAGCAGGTCGGTCTTGCTGATCAAAAAGAGCTGCGAGGTACTGAAGGCCTTGGGGTACTTGGCTGGCTTGTCCGAGCCCTCGGGGACCGAAACCGTCACCATCCGCTGATGCTCGCCCAGATCAAAGGCGGCCGGACAGACCAGATTACCAACATTTTCAATAAAGAGGAGCTTGATGTCCGAACCACCCACCTCATGTTCCAAAAGATGCAGACCTCGATGAACCTGGGCTGCATCCAGGTGACAGGCGCCACCCGTCGTCAATTGCACGGCCGGCACCCCCTTGGCCCGAATCCGATCGGCGTCACGCTCCGTCTCTATATCCCCCTCAATAACCCCGATTCGTATCTCAGCATCCAGGGCCTCAATGGTCTTTTCCAGGAGGGTGGTCTTACCGGAACCAGGACTGGAAATCATGTTGATGACCACCAACCCGCGGCTGTCAAAATGTTTGCGGTTCTCCCGAGCCAGGGCCCGGTTGGCCGCAAACAGACTCTCATGGACATCCACCCGCTGCCGGACTCCGCTTTTTCCATGCCCATGTTCATGGGCACAGCCACACGCTTCACACATGTATCACCTCAACTTTTATTGATGACGTAGCAACCATTCCGATTTCCTTCATCACAGCACATTCTCGGGGTCCACACTTCCCCTCCTACTCCATCTCCACCTGCCGCAAGATCACATCATCTCCCCCCAGGGGAAAGATATCGCGCGAACCACAGCAGGGGCACTCCTCGGGCCGGGCATCGCCATCCATATCCTGTTCATCGGAGCAGGCCCGACAACCATAACGCTGGGGCGAGCGCAGGATTACCAGCTCGGCCTCTCGGGTCAGAGCGGCCAGCGGGGCCAGGGCCTCAAAACCAAAACTGAACGAATCGACGACCACCCCGGAAAAAGGCCCGATTTCCATGGTCACCCGGAGAATTCGACCAGCCCCATTCTCCGCTGCCAGTTTCTCCAACTGGGCCATCAATCCCTGGACCAGAGAAAATTCATGCATCCTGTCTCACCGCCTGCCGAACAGAGAGGCCGTCGGCCTCCAGCCGCCGAACAATCTGTTGACTCAACTCAGCAACCAGAGGAGCAAGCGTGGCCGAAAGCTCCACTCCACCCTCCAGGTCCTCGGGGACCACACAGTAAAACTCCAGTTCCGCTGGTGCCGCATTGCGCAAGCGGCAGATATCAAGGATCTCGAGTAAACCCAGCTGATGCGGTGACATCCGCCCCCGCGCCCCGGAGGCACGTAACTCATCTCCTGAAAACCGATGAATGGAACCGGGGGCCGCCGACAGGGCGATGACATCAATGACCAGGACCGTATCGTGTTCTTCCAGAAAAGGGGCCAGATAGATCCCGGCCGTCCCGGCATCGAGGAGCTCCACGCTGTCTGGAAACTGATACCGTTCCTGGAGATAACGGATGACATGGACCCCAAACCCCTCATCAGACAGGAGTAGATTGCCGATTCCAAGGATTCCATACTGGGTCTTTGGTGTATTCATTGCACATTTACCTCAACAGATCCGCGGCAGAGGTTCACCGTGCAGCGGCGTAATGATTCGCGTTCCACCGATCATGGTCCGCATGGTCACCTGGGCTGCGCGACCGTGCCCCATGGTCCCGATAATGGCGCTCTCGCCACCGCCCTCCTGGGCCCGAAGCAACTCAAGGGCCGCATCCGCCACCTCAGGGGCAACCACGGCCAACAGCTTGCCCTCGTTGGCCAGATAGAGTGGATCAAGCCCCAACAGCTCACAGCCCCCCCGGACCTCCGGACGCAAGGGCAGGGCGCTCTCGTCGATCTCGACACTGCAGCCGGCTGCCGCACCAATTTCACCCAGGACCGTGGCCACACCACCCCGGGTGGGATCACGCAGGACGTGGACAGAACCGGTTTTCAAACCGGCAAGCAGGGCCGCAACCATCCGGTGCAGGGCCATGGAATCACTTCTGAGACAACCGCCAAGCGCCAGCCCGGCCCGACAGGCCATAATAGTCAGCCCATGATCACCCATGGTCCCGGAAAGAATGATCCGGTCTCCCGGACGGGCCAGGCGCGACGACAGCTCAATCTCATCGGCCACCAGACCCACGCCCGAGGTGTTGATAAACAGCTTGTCGGCCTTGCCTCGAGGCACAACCTTGGTGTCACCGGTGAGTATCGGAACCCCACTTTCCCGAGTGGCCCGGGCAACTGAGGCAATGACCCGTTCCAGCACCGCCATCTCCAACCCCTCTTCCAGGATCAGACCCAGGGTCAGGCCCAGGGGCCGGGCACCACGCATGGCCAGGTCGTTGATGGTTCCGTGCACGGCCAGAGAGCCGATATCACCGCCGGGAAAAAACAGGGGATCAACCACATAACTGTCGGTGGTCAGGGCCAGACGCCCCGGGCCATTGGGAATGACAGCACTGTCTTCCAGGGCCGCCAGGACAGGGTGATCGAGATATTTCAGAAACAGGGAGGAGATCAGCTGCTGACTGGCCAGACCGCCGCTGCCGTGATCAAGAAGGATGGTTTGTGGAGATGACATCATATGGCTCGATTGAGGGCAGATGGAGAATAGTTATAATAGGCAGCGCAGGTTCCTTCACTGGAGACCATGCAGGGGCCAATCGGGGTTGCGGGGGTACAGCGCAGGCCAAAGAGCGGACATGCAGGGGGGCGGGCCCGGCCCTGAAGAATCCGGCCACAGAGACAGCCCCGAACCTCTTCTGCCAAGGGCACTTCGACTGCCAGAGCTTCCTGGGCATCGTGGGCCCGATAGGGGGTGCGCAACTGAAGGCCACTGCCGGGAATAACACCCAGACCCCGCCACTCCATGTCCACCGGCTCAAAGACCTCAGCCACCAGGGCCTGGGCCTGACAATTACCGGCCCGACTGACCACCCGGGTATAGGCATTCTCAACCTCGGCCCGGCCCTCTTCAAACTGACGGACCAGAAGGAGCAGGGCCTGGAGGATATCAACCGGTTCAAAGCCACCGACCACGCAGGGCAGGTGATAACGATCGACCAATGGCCTGTAGGCATCCGACCCGATGATGGCACTCACATGACCGGGACAGAGGAGGCCGTCAATGGTCTGGGCCGGATCACCAAAGAGGGCCATGAGTGGTGGCGGCATCAATTTCTGGGTGACAAAGACAAAAAAATTATTCAGCCCCTCTTCCTGAGCCAGACGGACAGTGGCTGCAACACCCGGGGTGGTGGTCTCAAATCCGACCCCGAGAAATACCACGGTTTGAGCGGGATGGCTGCGGGCCAGAGCCAGCCCGTCCATGGGTGAATAGACCACCTCGATCCGGGCGCCCTGAGAACGGGCATGGGCCAGGGAGGTCCCGTCGCTGCCCGGGACCCGGACCAGATCGCCAAAGGTAGCCAGAATCACTCCCGGGCGACCGGCCAGGCTGAGAAAGGCATCGACATGGGCGGCCGAGGTCACACAGACCGGGCAACCAGGCCCGGAGACCAGCTCCAGCCCCTCGGGCAGAAGTGAGCGCAGACCAGTGCGGAAAACGGCCATGGTGTGGGTGCCGCAGACCTCCATGATCCGCCGAGGCCGGGTCATGGTCCGGTCCAGGGCTGCGGCCAGATCACGGGCCAGGGCCTGATCACGGAACTCATCGACATATTTCATGAAAAACGCTTTTCCTCCTGGCGATCCAGGCCATCGGCCATCTCCCGCATCAGCCGGAGATTTGTTGCCGCCTCTTCCGGTTCCAGGGTATGGATGGCAAACCCGGCATGGATGATCACATAATCGCCCACCAGCGGCCGCCGGTCCACAATATCCAGCCGAACCTCCCGCTGAATGCCCTCCAGTTCAACCAGGGCGGCCCAATCACTGATTTCACACACCCGCATCGGTACGGCCAGACACATGGCGCAACCCTCCTATGACGGCCTGGCCCAGCGAAAGCCCCCCGTCATTGACGGGAATCCGCTGGCCGGTATAGACCTGAAAATTTTCCTGCTCCAAGGCGGCAGTCAAGCCCTCCAGGAGCAGCCGGTTCTGCAGACAGCCACCCGCCAGGACCACGATCCGCTCCTGATCCCTTGGCATTCCGGCAAGCACAGCCTGCACCACACTGGCAATCAGCCATTGATGAAAGGCCAGGGCCAGCAGACCCGGGGCCATTCCACCCCGCACCTGTTCACTCAACTGACGGATCATTCCAGCAAGTCCGATCCGCAACAGGCCCTCGTCCTGACGCAGGTCCACGGGCCAGACAGGCAGTTCTTCAGCAACCACCCTGTCCTGCGCCTGCCGGGCCAGGGCCTCCAGTTCCATGGCCGCCTGACCCTCGTAATCAACAAACAGGCGCAGTCCCAGCAGGGCGGCCACCGCATCAAAGAGACGGCCACAACTCGACGTGAGCGGCGTATTCAGGCCCTGAGCAATCATGGTTTCCACCACCCGCAGCTGGTCGTTCTCGACCTGCTGCAGGGCCGGAACCAAGGCCGCATCCATACCGCCGGGGCCAAAGGCATGGATCAGCGCGGCCAGTCCCATGCGCCAGGGCGCGGTCACTGCCGCATCACCACCGGGCAGGGACAGCAGATCAAAACTGGCCAGCCGCTGATAGTCACCAGGATTGGTCAAAAGAATTTCACCACCCCAGATGGTTTTGTCCGGCCCATACCCGGTGCCGTCCAGGGCCACGCCCACAACTGTCCGATCCAGGCCATGTTCGGCCATGACCGCCACCACATGGGCATGATGATGCTGCACCCGGTACAGCGGCAGACCCAAGTCCTGACCATAACGACTGCTCAGATAGTCGGGATGGAGATCACAGACCACACACTCAGGCTCGATCCTGAGCAGACGCTGCTGATGGGCAATGGACTCCTGATAAAAATCCAGCACCTCAAGACAGTCCAGATCGCCGATATGCTGACTGACCTGGGCCGCCTGTCCTGCCGCCAGACAGAATGTGGATTTGAGGCCACCACCGCAGGCCAGCAGAGGCGGCAAATTCCAGGGCAGGACCACGGGCTCCGGAACATATCCCCGGGCCCGGCGAATGAGATGCGCTCTGCCGTTCATGACCCGGACCACTGAATCATCAACCCGGTTGACGATCTCCCGGTCATGAAGAAGAAAGCCATCGGCAATTCCAGCCAGCCGCACTCTCGCCTCATCATTCCCGGCACAGATCGGCTCTCCACTGCGATTGCCGCTGGTCATCACCAGGATCTCGGGACAGCCTGAAGTCCGGAAGAGCAATTCGTGGAGCGGCGTATAGGGCAGCATCACTCCCAATTCGCTCACTCCCGGCGCCAGGTTTGATGCCAGGCCCCTGTCTCGTTTGCCGGGGGCCAGGACAATGGGGCGCTGCAAACCCAGGAGCAGTTCCTCACTCAAGGAATCCAGGTCACAGACCTCACGCAGGCAGGCGAGATCCACACCCATCACGGCCAGAGATTTGCTCGGCCGTTTCTTACGCCGGCGCAGACGGGTCACAGCCTCAGTGGATGCCGCATCGACTGCCAGATGGAAACCACCCAGACCGCGCAGGGCCACAATCCCGCCTGAGACCAACACCGCAACCGCGGCAGCCAGAACCTCAGGTGTTGTCAGAACAGACCCCGAGGAATCATGCCAGGACAGGGAGGGCCCACAGACCGGACAGGCATTGGGCTGGGCATGAAACCGCCGATCACAAGGGTCATCATACTCGGCCCGGCAATCCGCGCAAAGGGGAAAGGAACGCATGGAGGTCTCGGGCCGGTCATAGGGAATGGTCGCCACGATCGAGAAGCGCGGACCGCAATTGGTGCAGTTGATGAAGGGATAGCCGTGGCGGCGGTCAGCGGGATCAAACAATTCCCGGCTGCAATCCACACACAGGGCCACATCGGGTGGGATCAGGGCCTGGGACGAACCAGTCCCGCTGCTGGTCAGAATGGAGAAATCCAGCCGGGGCTGAAGCGCCACAAAGGGGGTCTGCTGCAAAGAAAGAATCCGAGATAGGGGAGGGGCCTCGGTCGTCAGTGCCGAGACAAAGGCTTCGAGGCGCTCTTGAGGAGCTTCGGCCTGGATCAGAACCCCCTCCCCTGTATTGGTGATGGTCCCGGCGACACCCAGACGCCGGGCCAATCGATAGACAAAGGGCCGGAAGCCCACGCCCTGGACTGTGCCCCGGACGGTGATGGCCAGCCCCTCTGCCCGCATTAATGCTGGCGTTCCTTGAACTTCCGACCACTGAAGATTGACGAGATTATTCCTTCCGGTGCCTTGACTTCGTTCCAGACCACCAGATAAATATGGATCAGGGCAAAGAGCAGGAAATACCACATCAGGAGATGATGGACAAAACGGGCCTGCTGCTGACTGCCGAAGATTGCCCCGCCAAGCCCCTGCCAGAAGGCACTTTCGGCATAGCGGAGGAAAAAACCGCTGGCCACCTGAAACAGGGCAACCAGCAGAGTGAGCAGATAGGTCATCCCGGCCAGGACATTATGACCCATGCGTTCTTCCTTGTTCGGGTTCAGATACAGATAATAGAGCAGCGTTGAAAACAGGTTCCGCAGATTACGGCCAGTCACCGGCAGAAGATCCCCCAACCGCTCATAACGATTGCCGAACAGAAGCAGATAGATCCTGACCAGAACCGCACCGCTGAACAGACAGGCGGCCAGAAAGTGCCAGTTGCGCATGGCCAGCATGGGCATAGCCGCCACGCCCTCAAGGGTGGTGCCGGTCCACGGACTGTTGATATACAGGCCCGTGACCGCCAGGGCGCTGATCGAAATGACCAGGGCCCAATGATACAACCGGAGCAAGACGCCCCAGACACGGATGGTCTCATAACTCATGTCATCCTCCTTGGCCGGAGCACGGCCGTTTCAGGAGCACGCAAGGAACCAGAGCGGACAGCGACTGACTCGACACCCGCCGGCACCCCTCTTCTAAACCGCCTTGACCCGGATGGTCTCCCGACCCTCTGGATCAAGCAGGTGCACGGCACAGGCAATGCACGGGTCAAACGAATGAATGGTCCGCAACACCTCCAGGGGTTTTTCGGCATCAGCAATGGGGTTCCCGACCAGCGAGGCCTCATAGGGCCCGGGCTGATCGTTCTCGTCTCGTGGTCCGGCGTTCCAGGTCGAGGGAACCACGCATTGATAATTCTTGATCTTACCATCCTGGATAACAATCCAATGTGAGAGGGCCCCTCGTGGTGCTTCGTGGAAGCCGAAACCACGCTGTTCACCCTTGGGGAAGACCGGTGGTTCAAAGATATCCAGGTCCCCGCGACCGATATTGTCCACTAAGAGCTGCCAATGCTTGAGCGCCAGATCCGCCAGCATTGAGGCTCTAACCGCCCGGGCCACATGACGGCCCAGGGTGGAATGAAGGATTCCCGGACCGAGCTTGACTCCAGCCACCGAGCCCACCAGGGCCAACGCCTGGTCCACGTTCCTGATGATTTCAGGATGACCCTGAGCATATCCCACCAGCAGCTGGGCCAGAGGACCCACCTGCATGGGCCGACCATTAAAGCGCGGAGCCTTGAGCCAGCTGTACCTGCCCTCCGCGTCAAACTCGCTGTAATTTGGAACCGTATCCTCTTCATAGGGGTGACGGGTCCAGTCGCCCTTATACCAGGCACGGCTGATATTCTCGGCCACGCCATCACGAAACGCGGCATCGTTGAAACTGCTGATGGATGTCACCGTACTCAGATCGCCATCAACAATGGTCCCGCCGGGCAGATCAAATTTGGTGGCCTTGGTGTCGAGGACCATATCCGGCACGGCCAGATAATTGGTCACCCCGGCGCCATAGGGCAGCCAGTCGGCATACAAGGCTCCCACAGCCGCCACATCGGGCAGATAGACCTGCTGGATGAATCCTCTGACCTCTTCAGTCAATTGCTTGATCCAATAGAGACGCTCCATGTTCAGGGCCGTGGAACTGTCCGGATTGAGGGCTGTGGTTACCCCGCCCACCACCACATTCTGGATATGCGGGTTCTTGCCGGAAATAATGGCCAGGGCCTGAGAGGCCTTGCGCTGATAGTCCAGGGCCTCCAGATAATGGGCCACGGCCATCAGATTAGCCTCGGGCGGCAACTTCATGGCCGGATGGCCCCAATAGCCGTTGGCAAAGGGACCGAGCTGACCACTGTCAACGATCCCCTGGACCTGGGCCTGGACTGCCTTGAAACGCTTGGCACTGTTCCCCGGCCACTCGGACAGACTGGAGGCCAGGGCCGCTGTTTTGACCGGGTCCGCCTGCAAGGCCGAGACCACATCAACCCAGTCCAGGGCAGAAAGGACATAGAAATGAACGATATGATCCTGCAGGGCATGCAATGACATGACCAGATTCCGGAGATACTGGGCATTCATGGGGATTTCAAGGCCAAGTGCATTCTCCACGCAGCGCACAGAGGCCAAGGCGTGAACCGTGGTACAGACTCCGCAGATCCGCTGGGTAAAGGCCCAGGCGTCGCGCGGATCACGGCCCTGGAGGATAACCTCAATCCCACGCCACATCTGTCCCGAAGACCAGGCCTTGGTCACCAGGCCCTGATCGACCTCAACATCAATACGCAGATGGCCTTCAATCCGGGTAATGGGATCTATGGTGATTCGCTGTGCCATGGTTTACACCTCCTCCTCGGAACTGTTGCTGGAACATTTGCATTGAGCGATCCGTTTGACCGCCCCAACCACCGCATGCACACCAACAGCGGCCGCGGCCAGACCCAGGACTGTTTTACCGGCACTGTCCACATTTGTCACCGGACTGCCCGGCAACTTGACCCCGGGCAATCGCTCATAAAAGGGGGTCATGGTGTCCCAGAAATTCGGTTCTGTACAACCGATACAACCATGGCCAACGCTGACCGGCCAGACATCCACATCATTGAAACGGGCTGTCGGGCAGTTGGCAAAGGTCCCCGGTCCCTTGCAGCCGACCTTGTAAAGACAGTACCCGTTGCGATGGCCGTGATCTCCAAACTGTTCAACATAACGGCCCTCGTCAAAATGGGCGCGACGCTCACAATGATCATGATTCCGGCGACCATAGGCGAAAAGCGGCCGACCGAGCTTGTCAGTGGGCGGCAGGCGTTTAAAGGTCAGATAATGGAGGACCGTGCCCATGAATGAGACCGGGTTGGGCGGGCAACCGGGAATATTGATGATCGGAGTGGTGGAGACCAGATCACGAACACCAACAGCCCCGGTGGGATTTGGGGCTGCGGCCTGCACCCCGCCATACGAGGCGCAGCTGCCAATGGCAATCACTGCGGCGGCCTTGGGAGCCACCTCGGCCAGGATCTCCATGGCCGGACGTCCACCAATCTGGCAATAAATGCCCTTATCCTTGGTGGGAATGGCCCCCTCAACCACACACAGGAATTTTCCCGCATATTGATCCAGGGTGTCGTGAAGACTCTTTTCGGCCTGATACCCGGCCGCAGCCATCACTGTCTCGTGATAATCAAGAGAGATGATCTCCAGGATCAGACGGCCGATATCCGGATGCGAGGACCGGAGCAGGGACTCGGTACAGCCGGTGCATTCCTGGAAATGGAGCCAGATCACCGGTGGCCGCTTTGCCGATGCCGCCGCCTCAACCATCCGGGGGATCATGGCCTCGGAGAGCCCCATGGCCGCAGCCACCATGGTACACCCTTTGATAAAACCACGTCGGTTCAGACTCAGGCCTAGATTATTTCCCTTGTCACTGTCTGCCATCGTAACCTCCTTGATGAAGACTCTTCACCATCAGTATCCGAGAACACGGGGGGGCCGTAACGCTCCTCTCCATGTCCAACCAGGTCTAGCAACAGAATTCAAAAAACAAAGGCCCTTCGATCAGCCCGATTCAACAAAGCACGAACAAAAAGCCCAGATAAGATTTTTTAGGGAAAAGATTTTTTTCCCTGTTTCAATCTTATGTCCGCAAAAAGACCTTTGTCAAACGGAAATTGCCGGGAAAATCAGGACAAAAAAGAACAGAAGCAGGAGGGGCAGACAAAAGCGTTCTGAATGCGGCAGGTTAAAACAACCGCGGCGGGGCCTGAGAAAAATAAAAATTTCAGAAAAAAATGTGTAAATTGACGAAAACTCCCACGAAGTAGCAGTTACCTGTTCTTCTTTTTACCATGGGATGATCGATTTTTGAGACCGAAGATGCCTTCCTGGTGCTTGCTGCTGAATGCCGGTCGTATACCGCCGCTGGACTGCCCCCTGCGACCATGCTTATTGGATTGACGCCCCTGCTCCTCAGCAGGCACCGGCGCTCTGGCAACATCCAGAAGTTGCTCAGGGATTGACTGTTCGCCGAGAGCATCCTGCCAGCAGGCAAAAAAAAGTGAACATTTTTCAAAATAACTCTTCTTCTTCAGCCACTTGGGCCATCCGCCACTTCCATCTTGATAATGCTGGATAAAATAGGGGAGGTTGGAAAGCAGGGTCACCATCTCCTGACGAATGGAGCGGCGCAGGTTCAGCTGAACACCGATCTCCTCGTCCAAAGCCTCACGCAACTGTTTGGAAAACTGAAAGGCTGCCGCCCCTTTGAGACGCTGACCCACCAGATCAAAACGGACATTAGCCCAGGGAATCAGGAGAAAAGCAAGCAGGAAATCATTGTGGAGCGGCTGACCGCCACTCTCTTTAGCCTTCCTGGTCAGCCGATCAATGACTGCCACCACCCGGCGCAACTGCTCACAACAGGACTCATCACCACAGGCCTTCTCACACAACGTTCGCTCATAAAGAGGCAGGATATCAAATAACAGACCCGAATCCAGGGCCAGTTTCAGCCAGGTCTCAAAATAACCACCATGCAGATCCCTGAACAGTTCATCGCGCAGACGCGATGGTGGACAAAGGAGCAATTTGTGATGGTGCTCACAGATGGTCTGCCAGCTTTTCTCCTCAATCCGGAAGTTGTTGCGGGCTGCATGACGGATGGCCCTGAGCATGCGCACCGGATCATTGTTGATCCGCCGGTCCGGGTCACCAACGATCCTGATCAAGGAATGATCAAGATCGTCAATCCCACCCACGTGATCAATGATGGTCTTGTTATCAATCTCAAAAAAGAGGGAGTTGATGGTCAGATCACGACGCTGGGCGTCCTGGTCCAGGGTACCGAAGGTGTTGTTGGGGGCCAGGACCGCCTGGGGTCCGTCCAGGTCATGCTCGCTCAGCGAACGCAGGGTCGAGACCTCAATCACCTTGTTGTTATGAAAAAAGACCTGCACCAGACGAAAACGGCTGCCGATGGTGCGGCTGTTGCGGAACAGCTTGCGGATCTGCCCTGGCCGGGCATCTGTGCTGATGTCAAAGTCCTTGGGGACGGTCCCGAGATAGAGATCACGAACGCCCCCGCCCACCAGATAGGCGGCAAAACCGGCCTCACCCAGACGGCGCAGAACCGTCAGGGCATCGCGGTCAATCTGCTCCAGGGTAATGGGGTGTTCAGAGGATGGAAGCACCCGAGGGAGGGAACCGGGCACTGTCTTATGGCCTGCGACCTGTTTCGGCGAATCAGTCATCTTCTGGATCGTTGTCCCTCAGACCGCACGGGGGGCAAAACCGTGCCCCTCTTTATAAACCGATTCGGCCTCAGAGACGAAACGGCGGAAGATCTCGGCCACCGGCAGAATCTCCTTCATCTTGTAGGTATTGGCCCCGGCAAAGACCAGGCCATGCTCGATATCCCCATCTCTGGCGGCCCGGAGTCGTTCGCTGATACAGTAATGGTGATCGCATTTTTTAAGACATTTATAATCACACCGCTTGGTGCTCACGTCCTCACCCGCGGCCATGGCCCGAATAAAGGGGGTATTGATGGCCCGGCCCGGCATGCCCACAGGCGAGGAGGTCAGGACGATATCCTCCTTTTTGGCGTTCAGAAAGGCCTGCTTGAAGTTGTCGTCCACATCGCATTCCTCACTCAGGACAAAACGGGAGGCAATCTGAATGCCGTCGGCACCGTACTGATCCATCATTTCAGCCATTTCATAGCCATTGGTGATTCCACCTGCGGCAATCAGCGGGACATTCTTGACTACATCGCGGATCGCCGGGAAGATCTCACGCAGAGGCCGGTCAGTGCCAAGATGTCCACCGGCCTCGGTGGCCTCGACAATCACTGCCGCGGCGCCGAGACGTTCGGCCAACTTGGCCATACCCGGCGTGGAGACGATCATGATGATGGGGGTGTTGTGCTCGCGCCCCAGTTTAAAGATATCCCGGGAAAAACCAGCACCGGTGATAATCAGATCTACCCCAACTTCCATGGCAGCCATGACGGTGTTGTAGAAATTTTTCATGGCGTACATGATATTCACGCCAACAACTCCCGTTGTGTTTGCCTTGGCCTTGAGGATATCGGCTTTCAGCTCTTCCACAGGAATCGCAGAGCCGCCAATGACTCCAATACCGCCGCAATTGGCAACGGGTGCAGCCAATGCCGCCGTGGATACACGAATGGACATGCCGCCCTGAATCAAGGGGATAGGAGCGGTCAGACCTGCAATTTTTAACGGCGGCAATTTCATCTTGTTTTGTTTAACTCCTGTTGCTTCGTCTTGAAAATGGGTTATTTTATCAACAGCAAAAGAAAATAATGACCTGCTTACCGGTTTTTGTCAAGCATGATGGTATCAGTCATCATTTCAACCTCCTGGGCCGAAACGCCATAATGAGAAGAAACAGACCCGGCAGCCGCCATGCTTCCCCCGGAGATAATGTGTTTTTTTGTGATCAGGAACCACCGCCCTTGACTTTTTTCATGCTTTGAGTTTATTTTTAATTCTTTTTGCCCAAGATACATGATCAGCAGTGGAGACGACAATTGTGAAGCTCAAGGCCCTGAACGGCTTTAAAGATATCCTCCCCGGAGAGGTGGAACTGTGGCAGGGCGTGGAGACCATGGCTCGGCAGATCTTTACCCGCTTCGGCTTTTCCGAGATCCGGATGCCGATTCTGGAAAAGACGGAGCTCTTTGCCCGCTCCATCGGAGAAGCCACCGATATCGTTGAAAAAGAGATGTACACCTTCAGCGACAAGCAGATCACCATGCGCCCCGAGGCCACGGCCTCCCTGCTGCGCGCCTATCTCGAACACGGACTCCATGTCCAGAAACCGGTCCAGCGACTGTTCACCATCGGCCCCATGTTTCGCCACGAACGACCGCAAAAGGGCCGCCTGAGGCAGTTTCACCAGATGGATGCCGAGGTGCTGGGTGCTGAAAGCCCCCTGGTGGACGTTGAACTCATGTCCATGGGCTCCATGTTCCTGGATCAACTGGGGCTCTCCGTCACCCTGGAGCTTAACTCCCTGGGATGCCCCGCCTGCCGTCCCGCCTTCCGGGAAAAGCTTCTCGCCTTTATTGACGCGCGACACGAGGCCCTCTGCGACGACTGCCAACGGCGCAGCGCCACAAACCCCCTGCGGGTCCTGGACTGCAAGAACCGGAACTGCAGGCACCAGGTCGAAGAAGCGCCCTCGATCCAGGAGCACCTCTGCCAGGAGTGTGCAGATCATTTTCAGGCGGTCCAACAGGGCCTGCAACAGTTGAATGTCGACTACTCACTGAACAAATTCATGGTGCGCGGGCTTGATTACTACACCCGCACCACCTTTGAATTCATCACCAGCGATCTTGGAGCCCAGGCCGCGGTCGGCGCCGGCGGCCGCTATGACGGACTCATCGAGCGGCTGGGTGGCCCGGCTATCCCCGGGATCGGCTTTGCCTTGGGCCTGGAACGGCTGATCCTGCTCCTGCAGCAGAAAAATGAAACCACCCTGACCAGCCACTGCGATCTGTTTATTGCGGGCCTGGGCCAGGCGGCCTCGAGCCTGGCCTTCAGCCTGGTCCACACCTTGCGCCGCAATCATCTGCACGTCCTCATGGACCTTGAAGACCGGGGCCTTAAAAACCAGATGAAACAGGCCAACAGGGCCGGGGCCGGCCACGTCCTGATCATCGGCGAAGAAGAGCTGGAAAAAGGCCAGGCCATCCTCAGAAACATGGTCAGTCAGGAACAGCAGATGATCACGCTGCCAGGCCAGATCCAGGACCGACAAACCACCATCGACGCCCTGCTCACAATCATCAACGGCTGACACAACAAGCAGCCATCAACCTTCACGCATACGGAAACAACTCTCATGGACGTACTGGGGACAATGCGCAGGACTCACTCCTGCAACGATCTGAACTCGAGCAATATCGGCGAAGAAATCATTCTCATGGGATGGGTCCTCAGGCGGCGGGATCACGGCGGGGTCATCTTCATCGACCTGCGCGACCGCCATGGCCTGACCCAGATCGTCTTCAATCCCGAGACCAACAGTGAGGTCCACGCCAAGGCCCACCAGGTGCGCAGTGAATGGGTCCTGGCCGTCCGCGGCACCGTGGTTGCCCGCCTTGAGGGCATGGCCAACCCCAAACTTGCCACCGGCGAGATCGAGATCATGGTCAACGAACTGCGCATCCTCAACCCCAGCGCCACTCCGCCCTTTCCTCTGGATGAAGAGACCGAGGTCTCCGAAAACCTGCGCCTCCAGTATCGCTACCTGGATCTGCGCCGGCCGGAGATGGCCCGCAACCTGGTGCTGCGGCACAAGGCCACCCAGGCCATCCGCACCTATCTCAATGACAAGGATTTTCTGGAGATCGAGACCCCGATGCTCACCCGCTCGACCCCGGAAGGGGCACGCGATTACCTGGTGCCCAGCCGGGTCAGTGCCGGTAAGTTCTATGCCCTGCCCCAGTCGCCCCAGCTGTTCAAACAGCTGCTGATGATCGCCGGCATGGACCGCTATTACCAGATCGTCAAATGTTTCCGGGACGAGGACCTGCGCGCCGACCGCCAGCCCGAGTTCACCCAGATCGATATGGAGCTGGCCTTCGTCGATGAGGAGCAGGTGATCGAGATCAACGAGGGCATGATCCAGAACCTGTTCCAGGCCACCCTCTCTCTGGATGTGGCCCCGCCCTTTAAACGGATCACCTATCACGAGGCCATGAATCGCTTCGGCACCGACCGGCCCGACACCCGGTTTGGTTTCGAGATCTGTGACCTGAGCGACATTGCCCGCACCTGCTCCTTCAAAGTCTTCCGGGATACGGCCGACAGCGGAGGCACCGTCAGGGCCATCAACGCCAAGGGGTGCGCCACCTTCTCACGCAAGGACCTGGACGGCCTCACCGATTACGTGGCCCAGTTCGGCGCCAAGGGTCTGGCCTGGGTCAAGATGAAGGCGGATGGCGAATGGCAGTCCCCCATTGCCAAATTCTTCAGTGACGAGGAACGGGCCGCCATGACCCTGGCCCTTGATGCCGTGGAGGGAGATCTCCTCTTCTTCGGGGCGGACAAACCCTCCGTGGTCTTCCAGGCCCTGGGTGAGTTGCGGGTGGAACTGGCCCGGCGGCTGGGTCTGCTCAAGCCCGGAACCTTCAACTTTATCTGGGTCACCGACTTTCCCCTGGTGGAATATGACGA
>CALENA010000152.1 GCA_937910875.1 uncultured Desulfobulbaceae bacterium
CACTCACCCCAATTCCTTTAAACGACGAAAAAAGACCTTGCCAGGCCAGTTGCATCCCAAGGGAATACAGATTCAATGGTATCGTACAATTTTTCATCTTGCACTATTAATCTTGGATCAGCCATAATCGACCTGTCTGGCCGCTGCAGGTGTGCTTGGCAGACCCTGAACGCCGCAGCAGACCCCACTGCATTTTTCCTTCCGAAACGATCAACACGGACGACCAGCAAGACCTGAAATGGAGGTGACGCAGGAGCGCAGGAGTGCTACACTCTCTTTCAAAGAATCCTGAAAACAATTGGAGAACACCATGGACAGTCAGATCTCTCTGAAAACGATTGAGCCAGCATCCGTTCAACTGGATGGCTGCGGATGCAGTTCAAACCCTGCCGTTCCACCAGGCGAAGACAATGCCCCCTGCTGAGGCCCCAAGACCGAACCCCGGACCGGGGTTCATGAACGACCCGGTTACACCCTCAATCACTTTGTCGATGACTTTGTCAAAACACCTGTCGGACTTGTGCCACGAATCCAGACAGTCCTGAACACTCACGATCATTTCGGCACAGTCAAGGCCAGAACCGGCATTGCCCGAACCAACTACAAGGTGACCCCGGGATTGTATTGCGTGGGGACACCCGGACCCGATTCACCGGTTCTGGTGACCGCCAACTACAAGCTCAGCGTTGATGCCCTGAGAAAGGAGCTAACCAACCTTGATGTCTGGATTCTGGTGGTCGACACCCGTGGCATCAATGTCTGGTGCGCTGCCGGTAAAGGGACATTTTCCACGGAGGAGGTCACCTACCAGGTCAAGCGAACGCGGCTGGCCGAGCTGGTCTCCCATCGTGAACTCATCCTGCCGCAGTTGGCGGCCACCGGAGTTGCCAGCCATCTGCTGAAGAGACAATGCGGTTTCAAAGGCATCTTCGGACCAATCCTGGCCGCCCAGATCTCAAACTTTCTGAAAAACAACAAACAGGCCGATGAGAGCATGCGTGCGGTGACCTTTACCCTGGGTGAACGGCTGGTGCTTGTTCCGGTAGAAATCTGCCTGCTGTGGAAGGCGTGTCTGATTGTCCTGCTGACCATCTTCATCCTTTCCGGCATCGGCCCGGACATCTATTCCCTGACCGCTGCCTGGGGTCGGGGGAAAGTGGCAGCCATGGCAACATTGCTGGCCATTCTGGCCGGGGCCCTGGTGAGTCCACTTCTGCTCCCCTGGATACCCGGGCGGCAGTTCTGGCTCAAGGGTCTGCTGGTCGGCGCCTTGACCGGTCTTGCAGCCCCTCTGTTCTCAAGCGGCCGGACCACCAGCCTGGAGGACATGGCCCTGTGGGTCTGGGTTGCCGTGATTGCCTCATACCTGGCCATGAACTTTACCGGGGCCACGCCCTACACCTCACTTTCCGGAGTTGAGAAAGAGATGCGCAGAGGACTGCCCCTGCAGGTTAGCGGAGTACTGCTGGCCGGGCTCCTGTGGATCGGGGCACCATTTGCGGGTTAGGAGATCAAGACGATGAAAAACTTCAGGTACATTGACGGCGCCGCCATCCTCAAATTTAACCAGGAGGCGTGCATTGGCTGCGGAATGTGCGCGACGGTCTGTCCGCACCGTGTCTTTACCCTGCGCCACAAAAAGGCCGAGATCGTTGACGCCAATGGATGTATGGAATGCGGGGCCTGTGCCAGGAACTGTCCGGCGGCGGCCATCTATGTCAATCCTGACAATGGCTGCGGCTGCGCCGCTTATATCATCAACAGCTGGATTGCCAGGGTCAGGAAGGGCGCGCCAGGCCAGTGCTGTGGCGGTTGAGACCCGTCTTCTCCGTCCCTTGGAAAATAGACACTCCAACGGCACCTGCGAAACAGAGAACAACCACAGACTCGCCCTTTTGCTACCGCCCGAGGGCACCTGGCCTTGTCCGTTGACAGTCTCTGACAATGTATTATTGTGATGGGTGATGTTCAAAGCGTTACAAAATCTGTCTTCCTTTCTGCCCGAGGAGTTCCCCATGCGCGCACTCATGCTCCTGCTGTTCACCGCCCTCATTGTCCCGTCCCTTACCGGTTGCGGCTACAATACAATCCAGAAAAACGACGAAGCAGTGATTGCTGCCTGGGGAAATGTCGAGGCCGCCTACCAGCGCCGCAATGATCTCATCCCCAATCTGGTGGAGACCGTCAAGGCGTATGCCGCCCATGAAAAAGAGACCCTCACCGCAGTGGTTGAAGCGCGGTCCAAGGCGAGCCAGATGACCATAGATCCCGTCCAACTCGGCAACCCTGAGGTCATGCAGCAATTTCAGGCGGCGCAGGGCGGCCTGAGCTCGGCCCTGTCGCGACTGATGGTGGTGGTGGAGCGTTACCCCGATCTCAAGGCCAATCAGAATTTCCTTGACCTGCAGCACCAGCTGGAAGGCACGGAAAACCGGATCAACGTCGCCCGGGTCCGTTACAACGAAGCGGTACAGATCTTCAACACCTCCATCCGTACCTTTCCCAACAATCTCACCAACAATTTCCTGCTCAAGCTGGATCGTAAAGAACCCTTCAAGGCAGAGGCAGGTGCAGAAAAAGCACCCACAGTGAAATTCTAACCGGACCTCCTGATGCCCTGCCCCAGATTGACATCAACTCGCCCAGGACCCGCATGGACAGGCGGCCGAACACGTCTTCTGCTGACCGCCCTGCTGATCCTTCTTTTCTCATCCCTCTCCTGGGGCCGGGAGATCCCACCATTTAAGGGATACGTCAATGACTACGCGGGCATGATCAGCCCGGGCAGGGCGGCCAGTCTGGAAAACACCCTCCTGGCCTTTGACCGCTCCGACTCCACCCAGATCGCCATCCTGACCATCGACTCTCTTGAAGGTGAACCGCTGGAAGACTTCTCCATCCGGGTGGCAGACAGCTGGAAAATCGGCCAGAAAAACAAGGACAACGGGGCCCTGCTCCTGGTGGCAAAGCAGGAGCGTGCCATCCGGATCGAGGCGGGATACGGTCTGGAAGGCGTACTCACCGACCTGCTGGCTGGCCGGATCATCGACACCGTGATCTCGCCGCGCTTCAGGGCAGGCGACCTTGACGACGGATTTGAGTCTGGCGTGACGGCCATCATGCAGGCGGTCAAAGGGGAATTCACGGCCGACAGCAGCCCTCGCCACACCCGGCAGGAACCCCCGCCCCTGCTCACCTATCTGTTTTTCACCAGTCTCCTGGTCGCCCTTTTGGGCAGCAGTTCCAAAGGACTTGGCATCCTGACCGGCACAGTCCTTCTCCCCGCCGCCGTCTTCATGGGACTGCCCTTCTCCTGGGGCTGGCTGCCACTCCTGCTGCTTCTGCCGGCCGGGGCCCTGGCCGGTTTACTGCTCCCTCTCCTGCTCGCCGGTATCCTCCACGCCAGGGCCAGTTCACCCATGGCCGGTGGCTTTTACGGTGGTCGATTGGGGCATGGGGGATTTGGCGGCGGCCTGGGCGGCGGTGGATTTGGCGGATTTGGTGGCGGTGGATTTGGAGGCGGCGGCGCCTCGGGAGGCTGGTGAACCATGCAGGCAAAGACCTTTTTCAACCCGGAGCAGAAAACAACCATTACCAGGACCATTGCCGGAGTCGAGGCCAGGACCTCAGGCGAGCTGGCGGTCATGGTCGTGGACCAAAGTGACACCTACCCGGAAAGCCGTATCCTCTGCGGCATTCTGTTCGGTGGCATCCTGGCTCTGGTCATCACCGATCTCTGGTTCTCCGCCTCTCTCTGGACCTTTCTGCCCCTCTTTATCAGCCTCGCGCTCCTGATCGGCTGGACAGTCGACTCTCTGCCCGGGGTCAAACGCTTTTTTATCCCCTCAACCCGGCGCGAGTCCATGGTCCGTGAGGAGGCCATTCAGGCTTTTTATAAAAAGGGACTCCACAACACCAGGGATTCCAGCGGGGTGCTCTTCTTCATTTCCCTGTTCGAGCACCGAGTCTGGGTCCTGGCCGACAAGGGAATCTACGAAAAAATTTCCCAGAAAACCCTGCAGGAATACGCGGCTGACATCGCCTCAGGAATCAAAAAAGGCCAGGCAACTGAAGCGTTATGCAAGGCCATAAACAAGGTGGGCATCCTGCTGGCCGACCATTTCCCCATCCGGCCGGGCGACACCAACGAACTGCCCGACGAAGTGCTCCTGGCCTGAGGCGCAGACATGCCGGAAGCCACGGCTTGCAGAAATTCGGCTGACAGACCTGAAACCGGTGGGTTCAGCGAACGCTGCC
>CALENA010000153.1 GCA_937910875.1 uncultured Desulfobulbaceae bacterium
AGTTGTTGGCATCAATGACATAAAAGGGATGGGTCAGGGCATCCAGGGCGTTTTGTAAAAAATCCTGATGGGCCTTGATCTCAGTTTCGGCCTGTTTGCGTTCGCTGATATCCCGCACCATTGAAAGGACAGCTGGTTTACCCGCCAATGTGAAGGCATTTGCCGCGATTTCAACTGGAATGCGACGGCCGTCCTTTGTAACATGGATCTGTTCAAATGTGATATTTTGACCTGTCGCCAGGACCTTGATGATGTCTGTGGAATCAGTGCCATCAGGGGCATCAATATCTTTTGGGGTCAGTTGGAGGAGTTCCTGGCGAGTATAGCCCAGTCGTTCACAGGCCACCTCGTTGACCTCGATAAATTTGCCGGAAGTTCCGTCAGGCCGCACCTCATGCACGAAAATGGCATCTGTGATTGCAGCGATGAGGGTGGTGTTCCATTCTTCATGGCTTGGTCTTTTATTCATTTATTTGCTGTGCTCTTCTGCAAGGGGGCCATTGTCGTTTCAGTTGACGTTGAGTCACTTCTGAACGAAAGAAGCAAGACTGGTAGGCGTCGTTTTCAGTGGAGTTTCCCTGACAGGCGATCATGCCTGAGGGGCAGGAAGCCCTGTAAGAATCTGTAGGAACTTATTGATACCACAATGTTGCACAAATGGATAGGGCGTAATGACACGCAGTCCCGGTCATCTCTCTGGGGTATGCAGGGGGCAGTCTCTGGATGTCAGTAAAGTATAAGGCATTGGGATATGTCGGTTGGTAACCCGTCATGGGCGTTGTGAGCAATTTAGCTCCCGTTATAAGCGGAAAACCTTGCAACTCGACTGGTTCTTTGATTATCTGTAGGTGGAGTAAGATATTTTGTCAGGGTGGCTTTTGTGTTTTTCATGCCGTGCAAGTGCGGTGAGCCGCTATTCACCGTAATGGCCAGAAATAGCCATAAACTGCGAACTGTAACTGGTCATCGGTGCGCCAGGTTCGTTCTTTCTGGATTTTGAAGCATATTTGTGTATGTGAGGTGGTCAGAATGGGCGAAGATGGGGTGGCGCTGAACAGATACAAAAATCTTTTGTTGTCAGCTGGTCGGGGCTATAGACAGATGCTGAAAATGAAATCTGGATCAGTAATTGTTGGATGGCCGGCATTATCATGTTGTCTGATGGTCATGATATTGTCTTTGGTCACAGCACGTTCAGCATTCACGGTCCAAGCGGTCAATGCGCCGTCCCCAGCCAAGGAAATAACCGCTGTTGTTCTGGATGATTTCCCGCCGTTATACTCCCTTGATGAGTCTGGCAGGCCTGCCGGGTTTGCCATTGATATCCTTAACCATCTCGCCAAAGCGCTCAATGTGAACGTGCGGTACCTTGTGGTCCAGAACTGGGCCGAGGCCATGGAGTCAGTCCGTACAGGTGAGGCGGACCTGATTCCGGGGATCGGCATCAGTCCAGCGCGTTCGGCTGAATTTCTCTTTACTGAAAAGATTGAGACCATTCCTGTCTCCTGCTTTGTCCGGTATAAAAATTTCAGCATCAAAGGAATCGAGTCACTTTCAGGGCGGCGTGTTGCGGTCATTGGACAGAGTGCGGCGGAAACCAGATTGAAAAAGCAGGGTGATAGTATCCTGATTCCGTTTTCCAGTATAGAGGCCGCCCTTATTCCCCTGTTGTCCGGTGATGTCGATGCCTTTGTCTTTCCCGAACCGGTCCTCTGGCAGAAAGTTCGGCTCCTGGGCATTGAAGACAAGATCAAGGTTGTCGGCAAACCCCTGATGGAGCTGAAACGTGGTTTGCTCCTGCGGAAGAACGATACGGAACGGGTAGCAGAATTGAACGCGGCCTTAAGTGAGTACACGCACTCGGATGCCTATTTAAAAGACTATGCCAGGTGGTATGGCCAGCCAGAGCCCTTCTGGACCATCGAAAGAACCATCTGGGCCATGCTGGCCATCCTCGTCGTTGTGGTTGTTTTTATGTCGCTGTGGCGGTACAGGGGGGTCCTGCGGCTCAACCGGCAGTTGCAGGCGACCATTGCTGAACGTATTCAGGCGCAACAGTTCCTTTTGGAGAGCGAGGCCCGGTTCCGGGGGACATTTGAACAGGCAGCGGTTGGTGTTGCCCATGTGGCCCCGGATGGCAAGTTCCTCCTGGTCAACCAGAGGCTCTGTGATCTTCTTGGCTATTCAGGGGAGCAGCTCCTTAAATTAACCTTTCAGGAGATCACCCATCCTGATGACCTTGCAGCAGATCTGGCCTCTGTTGCTCAAATGTTGGCCGGAACGATTCAGACCTACAGTATGGAAAAAAGATATTTCCGGCCGGATGGAGAGATTGTCTGGGCAAATCTGACGGTCTCCTTGTCTCTTGATGCCCACGAGAAACCTGACTATTTCATCTCCATTGTCGAAGATATCTCCCGGCGGAAACAACTTGAGAGCGAAGTGAATGTCTATAAAGAGGATCTGGAGAAGAAAGTCGTTGAGAGGACGGTGAGTCTGCAGAAATCTCTGGAAGAGATCAAGACCCTGAAAGGCATCCTGCCTCTTTGTTCCTTTTGCAAAAAGATTCGTAATAAACAGGGGGACTGGGAGCAGGTTGACGTCTACATCCACAATTATTCCGAGGCCGATATCAGCCACAGTGTCTGCCCTGACTGCATGAAACAACATTATTCCGAGTATTCCTGAAAAGACCCGGGAGATTCTGCAACTATTCAGAAACGACGCAGAAATATGAGTAACGTGCTGAATAGGTATAAGATTCTTTTTCTTGTTCAGGGATTCATGCCCGGGGATGGTGGCGGGAAAGAGCGCCTGCCGGCAAGGGATATGTGGTTACCTGACCGGTCAGTGCAGTGATCAGGTCTTGCCGGCTCGTTGTTGGGCCTGTTCAATGAGTTCGATCAGGGTGGGGAGTTTGGCCTTGGGTGGAGTGAAGATCTGCTGCTGCTCCTCAGCACTGTACTGCTCGGCGATGAACTGTTGAACAGGAAAATGTTCATACCAGCAGTTCAGGACCTTGAAGCAGGGCAGGTTCTTGTTCATGGTCCGGCAGTAGCTGAAGTTGAGCCAATGGCCGAGCATGGGGCAATAGCCTTCCCGTGCGTCATGTTGTTCTTTCTTTTTGTTCTCCATATCCTGATGATCTCCTGTGGCTGAGACTCTGTGTTTGTAGCTTTTCAATTTGTCTTAAATTTATCCCAAGTGTTGTGGAAGTGCCATGTGATTTCTTGATGTGAGACCGGGCAGGTGCCAGAAGCGGGTCAAAACAAGAATCACGGTGTTGAGTGAGGAAAAGGCCTACCACCAATCCATCAAGGAAAGACCCAGCCCGATGCTGGTCTGGTTGATATTGTAATCTATGAGGCTCTCACCATAGCCGCTGAAGATTTCCACGTATCCCTTCAGATTCTGTGCGATCGGGAACGCCCAGCTGAATTGCACCGCACCATGTCCCCCTGCGAAACTGTAGCGCGTCAGGAGTGAGTATATGTTCTCACCACTTCTGTAGTTCATCAATAGATCGCCATCGCCCATGTAGCGGGTGATATCCGGGTTGTCGTCCCGTTCTTTGCTGTCGGGCAGGCGGAGCCATGGGCGCAGAAACAGGGCGAAATGATCACGTTCCAGGCCAAATTGGCTGTAGATCCTGTTCCAGCCGCGTGACAGGGGCAGCCCACGCCCATTGGACTGGTGGACCAGACCGAAATTGAAAAGGCGCCAGCGTATTCCCGGTAGATCAACATCTGTCCGCAGGGAAAAAATGACCTCGGGTTCGTAATTGGTTTCGCGGAACGGTGAAGAAATGTCCCGGTTATAGAGCAGCCAGTGCGATTGCTGTGTGTAGGCGAACCACAGATTGCCATTGTCTTCGAAGATGTCTTCCCAGAGCTTGGTCTTGAAGCTCAGTTGATATTTGACCGCAGTATGGGCTGATGGTTCAGGTGAGAGCACGGAATGGTCCGGCGCAGGAGACGTGGGAGACTGATTGATGCTGCTGCTGTAGTGAAGTGGCAGAATATAGGCGGGTCGGTATTCGCGGAAGAGAAAGGTCCCCTTTTTCGATTGCTCATCAAGCTCCCAGCTTCTTCCCAAAAACGAGTCATTCAGGGCAGCAACACGAGAACCCGGCTGTGAGGCTACCTGCACCGGAGGCGCGGGCGCGGGCGCGGGCGCGGGTGCGAGTGCGGGGGAAGGGGGGGGGAGATGGGCCGTTACCTGATCATAACAGGCCAGTCGCTCCACGTCAGAGAGGATGGTGGTACATTTCTGGTAATCGGCCCCAGTCTGGTAATCGGCCCCAGTCTGGTAATCGGCCCCAGTCTGGTAATCGGCTCCATTGGCCAGCAATGGCCACACGCAGATCAGAACCAACTGGATACCCAGCAGTTTGAGGGCCAGTTGTGGAGCGAGTGAGGTCTGCAGGCCTGAACGGAACTGGGAGAATGAGGAAATGCTCTCTCCAGGTGCGGTGCGGCTGATCGAGCGTATCAGGAAGATCTGACTGTTAATGATCATGGTTGATTCTATAGTGGTGCCTTGAGGATAAGAGTGGGATGATGAAGAACTGCCCACTGTGAAAATTCCTGATTATTGTCTGGCCCGCTGTTCTTTCGGACTCGTACTGACCCATGAGAGGAAGGCCTGGTTCCTAAAAAAAACAAGGTACATGAAAAGTGCTGAAATCCAGCAGATGGCCAAAGAGAACAGATCATGGCTGAGAAAATGGGCCCCCCTCATCTGTTGAGCAAGGCCAAAGCTGAAACCAATGAGCAGGGTAACGAGCAGGGCATGAATCTGGAGATGAGGTTTGTATTCCTTGGCGAGGAAGAAGAGGCTGAAGAGCGCAAAACCGCTGGATGAATGTCCTGCCGGAAAGGCATGGCCCACACGAGCCCCTTCCGGGACATGATCAAACAACCGGATGTACGGTTGGGTGCCGTTAAAGAGCTGTAAATCCCAGGGCGAATAGATATGGGTTGCATCTTTGCCGATGGCAACTAGGGCTGGCCCGAGCAGGCTGGCAACCAGCAGATATCCTGCGCCTTTTCGATATGACTTGAATCGCTCAACAAAGAAGGACAAAACAAAGACAATAAAAATAAGCAGGGCCATAAGGTCGACCAAAAGCCTGCCGTCTTTATGGAGCAGTTGACTGGTCAGCCAGTGGGCCTTCAAGGGCCAGGTATGGAGCGGGAAACTATAAAAGGGGGAGACGAGTGCCAGGTCAAGGCCCGAGTATTCTGCCACAACGCCTGAGAGAAGAATAAAGAAAGGGAAGAGGATATACATGGTTCTCTGTCTGGCCGTACCTATTCTTTCCCGGTCGATGGATCAGGGGTGATGATGTTGAGACAACCTGGGTCAAGTGTGGCTGAAAAAAGGGTGGTTGCACCGCAGGGTTCACCGTCGATATGGTAGCACACAGGGTGTTTCAAAACGACATTGAACTCGGTGGCCTGAAAAATTTTGACCGATGGCGAGCGATCCAGCTTCCCGGTAAAGAGTTGAGTGAGAAAATGCACAGCCCGGAAGTAGGAAACCTTGTGGATCAGGCAGATATCCATTTTGCCGTCGCAGATGGAAGCGGCCGGGGCAATGGTCGCTCCGTTGCCGAACTGGGATGAGTTGGCGACGGCCGCAATCAAGAGCCGGTCGTGCAAGGGGGAACCATCGACCATCGCCTCCAGCGGAAATTCACGGAAGCGGGGGAATTCCCGCATGACAGTCATCAGGTAGCCCACAAGTCCCCGCTTACCGTTCCGGCCAAACTGTTCCGCGATATACCCATCAAAGCCGATGCCGGCGACGTTGAACGAGTAGCGGCCGTTGATGAGCATTCCATCCATGGACATGGTCGTGCCGGTGTGCAGCAGATCAAACGCCTTGAGCGGGTTCATCGGAATTTTCAGGTGCCTGGCCAGGCCGTTACCAGAGCCGTTTGGAAGTATGCCCATGGCAGCAGGGGTGTGGATCAGGCCATTGGCCACCTCGTTGACGGTTCCATCTCCCCCCACTGCAAAGATGACGGGGTACTGGTTGTGAGCGGCCTTTTTGGCCAGTTCGGTTGCATGGCCCGGGTGAGCCGTGAACTCAACGGTCGGCTGTAACCCGTTTTGCCGGCATCGGCTGAGGAGTTTGTCTTCCAGGTTCTGTTGATAGTTTCTGCCTGAGCATTGGTTGATGATAAAGAAAACCCGGTTGTCAGACAGATTCTGATTCATGGAAGAGGACGGGGGCTCAGGGGGTTGCTTTCTGCCATGGATCGGTTCTGCACTGGCTGGTTGGTAAGAAACAGATCAAGTTCAGGGCGATAATCCCTGGTGCTGACATCGAAGAGTCCAAGGAGGCTGTGGAAAAGATTGTCATGGCTGTATGGGTTGCCGGTCCGGGTCGCCACTGTGGCGAGATCGGGCAGCCTGGTGCCCGCAAACTGCTCTGAGGCCCAGAAAATCATGGGAACCCGGGTCTGTTCGGGTGGGGCAAAGGCATAGGGCAGGCCATGCAGGTAGATACCGTTCTCGCCCAGCGACTCGCCGTGATCAGAGATGTAGAGCATCGCGGTGGCAAAGGACTGCTGCTCAAGGATCTTGATCAGTCTGGAGAGGACATAGTCGGTGTAAAGGATGGTGGTATCGTAGGCATTGATGATTTCCTGTTGTGAGCAATCCTGGATGTTACCGGAGGCACATTCCGGAGAAAATATCTTAAACGACGGCGGCACTCTCTTGTAATAGGCAGGGCCGTGGCTGCCCTTGATATGCAGGACAATCAGCATATCCTTGTTCTGGGCGTTCATGATTTCCGGGAGCCCCTTGAGCAGGATCTCATCGAAACAGTTGCCGGAGGTGCAGAATTCCTGGTCATCGGCCTGGTTGAAGTCCTGGTAGGTCACCCGATCGCTCAGGCCCTTGCTCCCGGAATCGTTGTCCCGCCAGACCACCTCGACCCCTGCGCGCTGGAGGACATCAAGGACATTTTCATAAGCGGCGGCCTTTTCACGCTTGAAGGTGCTGTGCTCTAAAAGAGAAAACATGCAGGGCAGCGATTCGGCCGTGGACGTGCCACAGGACTGGACATTGGAAAAATTGAGAATCGGCTGCCCGGCAAGATAGGGATTGGTGTCGCGCTCGTAGCCATTCAGAGAAAAAGACTGGGCCCGGGCAGTCTCTCCAACGACCAGGACGACGACAGAGCGGGGACCATTGTCCGGCCGGGTGGCATCTGGAGCAATTGCCTGAATCGGCTTGTCAGTCGATGTAAAATATTTTTTCTGCACCACCTTGTTCAGAGAATATGTCGCATAGACGGGGTTGATGAACATGCGCAGGTCCCTGTTTTCCCGGCCAAACAGAGTGAAGTTCTTGTATTGCACAAGGACCAGTACGGCAATCAGGGCAAGACTGCCTGTAATCAGGCCACCACGTGCCAGCAACTCACGTCGCCAGGGGTGATATTTTACGCGCGTGAGCAGCAGCAGAGTGACCGGGAGACCACCATAGAGCAGGAGATGGCTGAACAGAGGCCAGGTCAGGAGTTCCGAGGCCTCTTTGACATCGGTCTCCAGGACGTTATGGATCATTGATTTGTCGACAATCACCCCGAAGCTGTCCATGAAATAGCTGACCATTGCCGCGGTCAGGAGGACAAAAATCAGGAAGGGTTTGAAGAGGGGTTTCAAGAAAACGATGTTGAACAGGGCGTTGAGGACCAGGGTGATGATTGCCCCCACGGTCAGGGCGAAAAACCAGTCGTTGGCACTGTTCAACCCCAGGCGTACGCTCAGGGAATGCCAGAAGAGGTGGTTGTCAATCAGGACGATGAACAGGGCGGTGAGCACTGCCACGAGTGTGACTGTCAAATGAGGGCGGGAAAAGAGTCGTTTGAGCCGATGAGTCATGGGAAATGATCGTTGTTAAAGTGTGTTGCTCAGTCTGGTCCGAATGGTTGTCTGTTCAGGAAAAAATCAGGAAAGTAGACAATTCATATATGCTCAAGCGGACATAATAATCATTATATTCCGCTAAAACAACCTCTCAGTTCTGCCCTTGCTCAATAGTAACAAACGCGTAATATTTCTGGGGAGCTGGGTGATGACGCAAAACCTCGTAATTGGGGACAGGCCCCAATTGTTTGCAAGTAGGTAATAGTGGGTAATAGGGGACAGACCCCAATTGTTCCAGGGGTCTGACCCCAATTGTTTGCAAGGGGTAACCTATTGCTCCCCTCGACACCAAGAGGCTTTGTAAATGCCCCCATCATTTTAAGTGGGGTACAATTTGTACCCCAGTAGGTATCCAATTCAATCCACGATGCCAATGGCAGGTCTAATACAGAGTGCATCCTGATAGTTCTTGATATGACTGACGACGACAGTTATATCACAGGCTGTGAAGTATTGAGCCTGGCGCCGATGTAAGATCTCGGTGTCTTTTGTCAGTGGGAATGATCGTTTCAGTGGAGAGGCCGAAACGGACCGTGACTGCATTTTCTCAGTCTTACCTGGGCAGGACCTGTGAGAGATGCGGCCACTGTTTTCTTGCCCCGATGACCACTGAACAGTTGTTAACCATTATGATTTTTATTGCGTCTGAGACCTGCTGCGCCAATTGCGGCGGGAGGAGACGCACTTGTTTGGGACCCCCATGACTCGAGCTAATTTTCTTATCGGTATTGCCATTGTTGTCGTGTCGTTCTGTTTTTGGGCACTGTTGAACCAGCCTGAACAGGAGGCGCCCTGGCCGGAGCGCATCCAGGGTTTTTCCTTTTCACCGTTTCGGGATAAACAGAGTCCCCTGATCAGTGTCCTGCCTTCTGAGATTGAGGTTGATGGCGATCTTGCCCTCCTGGCGAATCGGACCAATTCCATTCGTACCTATACGGTGGATGGTGTGCAGGAAAAAATTCCGGCCCTGGCCCGGAAGCATAATATCAATGTCTGTCTGGGGGCTTGGCTAGACAAGGATCTTGAAAAAAATGAACGGGAGATAACGACACTGATCCGGGTCGCCCGGGAAAACTATAAAAACGTGGTGCGGGTGATTGTCGGCAACGAGGCCGTTCTCCGTGGTGATCTGACGGTTGCGGAACTCGGGGTCTATGTCGAGCGGGTTCGTAATGCCCTGGATGTCCCGGTAGGTACTGCCGAGCCCTGGCATGTCTGGTATAAAAATCCGGAGATGGTTGAGTATGTGGATTTTATCGGGACCCATATGCTGCCCTACTGGGAGGGGGTACATCTGGATCGGGCGGTTGATTATGTCGTGGATCACATCAATCTGCTGAAGACGACCTTTCCGGGCAAGCCGGTGGTGATCGCGGAGGTTGGCTGGCCGAGCAACGGCCGCACCCGCCACTCGGCAGTGGCTTCAATGGCCAATGAGGCGACTTTTCTGCGCCGTTTTCTGGCCCGGGCCGCCCAGGAGGAGTATGTCTATTATGTGATGGAGGCCTTTGATCAACCCTGGAAGCGTTCCACTGAAGGGGCGGTCGGGGCCTACTGGGGCGTATATAATGTTGAACGTGAGGCAAAATTTCCCTTTACCCTGCCCATCGTTGAGATCCCTGAGTGGCGCATTCTGGCCGGGATTTCGGTGGTGATTGCCCTTATTACCTTTGCCTTTTTGCTCATCGACAGCAGTACTCTGCGTAAGCGCGGCCGCAGTTTCCTGGCTATTGTCGCCTTTGGTGCGGCCTCGGCCGGAGTCTGGATCGTCTATTCCTATTCCCGGCAATATCTGACTGCCACCACCATTGCCGTTGGTGTGTTCATGGTGATCGGCATGGTCTGCGTGGTGGTGGTGCTCCTGGCCGAGGCCCATGAGTGGGCAGAGGCGATCTGGGCCTCCCGGCGGCGGCGGGCTTTTGTCCCTGTGGCAGTGGCCGACGAGGACCTGCCCATGGTCTCAGTGCATGTCCCGGCCTATAATGAACCGCCCGGGATGCTGATGGAAACCCTTGATGCCCTGAACGCCCTGGACTATCCCAGATTCGAAGTTGTTGTGATCGACAATAACACCAAAGATTCTGCGGTCTGGAAGCCGGTTCAGGCCCATTGTAAGCGACTGGGTGCCCGTTTTCGTTTTTTTCATGAAGATCCCCTGGCCGGTTTCAAGGCCGGGGCCCTGAACTTCGCCTTGTCCCGGACCGCGCCAGAGGCTGAGGTCGTGGCCGTGATTGACAGTGACTATGTGGTCACTCCCAACTGGCTGCGGGATCTCTCGCCGCAATTTCTCCGACCGGAAGTCGGGATAGTCCAGGCCCCCCAGGACTATCGTGACGACAAACAGAACATGTTTAAGGCCATGTGTTATGCCGAATACCGGGGTTTTTTCTATATCGGGATGGTGACCCGGAACGAGCGCAACGCCATTATCCAGCATGGAACCATGACCATGGTCCGCAAGTCGGTTCTGGAAGAGGTGGGGGGGTGGGCTGAGTGGTGTATCACCGAAGATGCTGAACTTGGCCTGAAGATCTTTGAAAAAGGCTATGAGGCCACCTATATCCCTCAGAGTTACGGCCAGGGCGTCATGCCGGATACCTTTATCGATTTTAAAAAACAGCGGTTTCGCTGGGCCTACGGGGCCATGCAGATCATGCGTCGTCACGCCCGTGAACTGATGACCGGGGCCGGGACCAGACTGACCGCCGGTCAGCGGTATCACTTTGTTGCCGGGTGGCTCCCCTGGCTTGCGGACAGCATCAACCTCCTGTTTACCATTTCAGCCCTGCTGTGGTCGGCGTCCATGATCACCTGGCCACGCCTGATTGACCCGCCTCTGGTGATCCTCTCAGGGATGCCCCTGACCCTCTTTATCTTCAAGATCGCCAAGATGATTCACCTCTATCGCAGTCGGGTCGGGGCCACGGTCACCCAGACACTGGCCTCGGCCATTGCCGGCCTGTCGCTGTCCCATACGATTTCACTGGCCATTTTGCAGGGAGTTTTCAGTAAGAGCAAACCCTTTTTCCGGACGCCGAAACTGGCCAAAAGTCATGCCCTGCTCCGAGCCATGATGGCCGCCCGTGAGGAGGGCCTGATTATGACAGCCCTCTGGTTGTCGATCTATCTGGTGGTGAAGGTGCACGGGGCGGATACTCCTGATCTGCAGGTGTGGCTTCTGGTCCTTGCCGTGCAGTCCATCCCCTATCTGGCCGCGGTGATCATGTCCATTGTCAGCGGCCTGGTGAAGGTCCCGGCCCATATCATGACCAGTATGACGGCTCCTCCTGAGGGCGAGGAGGAGATGGAGATCGAAGCAGTGCCAGAGGGTGCTGAGGCGCCGCGGGAATCATGATTTGTTTTTGTTTTTCTGCTGTTTGAGAATCTGTCGCCATTTTTCCAGCCGGTCTTTGATCAGGGCCTCGTAGCCGCGAGTGGTGGGGTGGTAGAAGCGGCGGCCACTCAAGGAGTCGGGCAGATGCTCCTGGTCGACCAGGCCGTCGGTTTGGTTGTGGGCATATTGATAACCCTGTCCGTAACCCAGTTCCTTCATCAGTCTGGTGGGGGCGTTGCGCAGGTGAATGGGGACCGGCAGGGTGCCGCTTTTCCTGATGGTGGAGCAGATATCTGTTTCGGCCAGATAGAGGGCGTTGCTCTTGGGTGCCGTGGCCAGATAGACAGTGGCCTGGGCCAGGGCCAGCCGTCCTTCGGGCAGCCCCAGGGTTTGATAGGCGGACTGGCAGGCCATGGTCTGGGTCAGGGCCTGGGGGTCGGCCACACCGATGTCTTCGGAGGCAAAGCGAATCAGACGGCGGCTGATGTAGAGCGGATCTTCGCCTGCCTCGAGCATCCGATAGAGCCAGTACAGGGCCCCGTCCGGATCTGAGTCACGCAGGCTCTTGTGCAGGGCCGAAATCAGATTGTAATGTTCCTCTCCTGCCTTGTCATAGCGCAATCCCTTGCGCTGCGAGGCCTCTTCGATATCACTCTCTTCAATCAAAGTCTGGGCCCTGTCCGGATTTCGTTCCAGGCACAGGGCTGCGGCGATCTCAAGGATGTTGAGGCCCATGCGGCCATCGCCATCGCCAAAGGCGGCCAGCAGATCCAGGGCCTGGTCGGTGATCTGCAGACCGTGGCCTCCCAGACCATGCTCGGCGTCTTTCAGGGCGCGGCGGAAGATGGTCTTCAGTTCGTCATCACTCAGGCTGTGGAGGACCAGGACCCGGCAACGGGAGAGCAGGGGGGCGATGACGTTGAATGATGGGTTTTCGGTGGTCGCTCCGATCAACGTGAACAGGCCGCTTTCCACATGGGGGAGAAAGGCGTCCTGCTGGCTCTTGTTGAAGCGGTGGATCTCGTCAATGAAAAAAAGGGTCGCCCGGTTCTCGGTTTCCCGGAGTTGCCCGGCCTCTTCAACAATTCGACGCACCTCCTTGACCCCGGAGAGTACGGCGGAGAAGTGGACGAAGTGGGCATCGAGGTGGTTGGCCAGAATCCGGGCCAGGGTGGTCTTGCCGGTGCCGGGCGGGCCCCACAAGATAATTGAGGGCAGGGAGCCTGCAGCAATCAGGCCCGAGAGCATCTTGCCCGGCCCCAGGAGTTGCTCCTGGCCGATGAAATCCTCCAGTCGGGTCGGTCGAATCCGTTCGGCTAAAGGGGCGTCGTGCTGCAGGGGCTTGGGTCTTGTGTTGGGGGTGCGGCTCATGGGGTGTCTCGTGTTGAGGGAGCGG
>CALENA010000154.1 GCA_937910875.1 uncultured Desulfobulbaceae bacterium
AGATGTTAATCCAACAGGTAAGATCTGAGCGGGTTGTCTTGCTATGTCTAAAGGAGATTTCTCCTGTTGATCTGGGAGATCTGCTCATTGAGCGTCCAGAAATCGTAGATATAGCCAAAGAGAAACAGACCACCGGTGAGGAGATAGATCAGACCGGTGACCCATTTGCCAAGATAAAACCGGTGGATGCCGAAGATGCCCAGGAAGGTGAGCAGGACCCAGGCGGTATTGTAATTGATATATCCGGTGGAATAGTTCAGATCCGCGTCCCGAGCCAGGGCGGGGATCAAAAACAGATCAATGATCCAGCCGATGAAAAGGAGGCCGAAGGTAAAAAAATAAATGGTGCCGCTGAACGGTCGGCCGAAATAAAAGCGGTGCGCCCCCATGAATCCGAAAATCCACAAGATATAGCCAATCGCCTCATGGTGTGTGTTTGTCTGTGTTTGCAAAGACTTGACCTCTTACGAGAATGTTTCTTCTAAACTCAAACGATCGCAACACGAATTTCTTGTCAGGTTGCTGGGGGGGGACAGCCTGACCAATTGGTCTGACCGCCCCCTGCCCTGCATACAAACCTGTTTTTGCCCCTTCCCCCACTTGCCACCACACGGTAATCCTAGCCGACTGATGAGCCAGGTACTGGCCTGACGTTTTAGGGACGCGGAAAACACGGGGTCATTGAAACTTCAGGACCACCAGATGCATAGCCCCACTGCTCTTTTCTCTGAGCTGGAGACGAAGTTCTTTGGCGCTCTTGGCCTCAGAGGGAAAGAAAAGAAAGCCATTGGCCAGACTGGCAGGAGGAATCACCTTGCCCTCAAGGCCCTTTTCTCGCAGATCACTTGCAATCGTTCGCTCCCTGTCTTTGGAGGTCCCCTCCTGAGTTCCACCCATGAGGGCTCCACCGGCACCGCCGATAACAGCACCTTTTCCGGCCGCCGACCCAACATTCTGCCCGGTTACAATACCGATTGCGGCCCCAAGGACAGCGCCACCTGCGGCCCCAAGCATTGCCTTTGCCCCAGCGCCCTTGGCAATGGCCCCGGTGGCCGTGGCTTTTTCAACCCGCTCCACGGCGATCTTGTTTGACAGAAGCTGCCAGTAGCGACTCGTCTCGTCCACCAGGAATGTCTGGGCCGTTACAATCTCATAACTTGCCGCCCCGTCATTATTCATGACTATCTGTACCGGCAGGAGACCCGCGCCTGTAATATCAAATCCAAAGGCCGTTTTGGCCACCTCTTTATTGGGATAGGCCTCCGCTCCAATGGACATATCACCCACCCGCTGAGTGTTCACATAATCCTGTGGTGGTCTGAACCCGACATACTGGGTTTGATAGGTCGAACAACCCCCTGCCATAAAAACAAAAACCAAGAGACTGCAAATCAATCTTTTCATGGGATACCCCTCTTCCTTTCTTATTCTTACCCTCTCTTCAGGAGAGTGGGCCATCAATTCACATCGGCTTTATTCAGGTTTTGACCAGAGCCGACCTCATGGGTTTTACCCTGAGATCACCAATCTTCTACGCCCATCAGAGATAGGGAGAAAAGAGACGAAACAACTTATTCCGTATTGTAATGATGAGATTCCTGGACGTCAACTCGGACAACAAGAGGTGGTGCGCAGATCCGACTTTCCGGTCAAATATTTCCTGCAATGAGCACGAAAGATCCCGGTCATAACATTCAACATTAAATTCAAAATTTAACCTCAGGCTTCTTGCGTCCCAGTTTGCCGAGCCCAGCAGCACCCAGGCATGATCAACAATCATGATCTTTGAATGGTCAAAAGGCGGGTCCGATTGATACACAGTGCATCCGGCTGCAAGCAGCTCCGGCAGACCGGCATCGGAGGCCCATTTCACCATGCGGAGATTTGGCCGTGACGGCAGAAGGATCTGCACCTCGACCCCACGCAGGGCAGCAACACAAAGCCCTGACACCAATTCGCTGTCAGGCAGAAAATAAGGGGTCACAATCTGAATAGAATGGCTTGCAG
>CALENA010000155.1 GCA_937910875.1 uncultured Desulfobulbaceae bacterium
CGCTTCAACTTTGACGCCGAACAGATCAAACGCTGCCTGATCAATCTCCTGGACAATGCAGTTGCAGTTTTACCCGGGGGCGGTACAATAGATACCGAACTGAGCCTCGACGAAGAGCAGGAAAATGTCTTTATCCGGGTGGCTGACAACGGCCCTGGGATTCCTGAAAATGACAAGCCCCGGCTGTTCGAGCCCTATTTTTCGACCAAGAAAACCGGCACCGGCCTCGGCCTGGCCATTGTCTCAACCATTATCTCAGACCATAACGGCTACATCCGGGTGCACAATAATCAGCCGCAGGGTACGGTTTTCACCATTGAACTGCCCCTGTTCCAACAACAACCAGCCTCAGCCAAAACCTGATCGCCTTTACCGACAGACCATTTTCCATGGCCAAACAAATCCTGATCATCGACGATGAAGTGAGCATCCAGGAATCCCTGTCCGGAATCCTCGAGGATGAGGGGTTCCTTGCCCTGCGTGCCTCTTCAGCCGAACAAGGGCTCGACATCCTGGAACAGGGACAGGTGGATCTGGTCCTTCTCGACATCTGGCTGGGCGAGGGAATGGATGGTCTGAGCGCCCTTGATAAAATCCACGAACACCACAAACTGCCGGTGATCATGATTTCCGGCCACGGCACCATTGAGACCGCGGTCCAGGCCACCCGCAGGGGCGCCTATGATTTCATCGAAAAACCACTCTCCTATGACAAGATTATCCTGGCCATTCGCAACGGCCTGCGCCTGAGTGAGCTCGAGCAGGAAAACCGCATCCTCCGCCAGCACAGCAAACAGGAATCCCATCTCACCGGGCGTGCCCCGGCCATTGTCCAGCTGCGGGCCCAGATCGAACGAGTGGCCCCCAGCGATGCCTGGGTTCTGATCCGCGGCGAACACGGCACCGGCAAAGAAATTGTGGCCCAGTCCATCCATCGCCTGTCCAAATCGGCCAAGCGGCCAATGATCGAGATCAACTGCGCCGCCATCCCTGAAGAGTTGATCGAATCTGAACTCTTCGGTCACGAAAAGGGTTCGTTCACCGGGGCCCACGCCAGTCGGCAAGGCAAGTTTGACCAGGCCGATGGCGGTATCCTCTTCCTCGACGAAATCGGCGACATGAGCCTGACCACCCAGGCCAAGATCCTGCGCATCCTCCAGGAGCAGAAATTCGAACGGGTGGGCGGCTCCCGGACCATTCAAGTCAACGTCCGGGTCCTTGCGGCCACCAACAAGAACCTGGAAGCGGAAATCGAGCAGGGCCGGTTCAGGGCCGATCTCTATTACCGCCTGAACGTGGTCCCTCTGGAGCTGACTCCTCTGCGAGACCGGCTCGAAGACATCCCCCTGCTGGTGGATGACCTGATGCAGGGCCTGGCAATCAAGGGCCTGGGAAACAAGGCATTCAGCGACGGGGCCATGCAGGCCCTGATGGGCCACAGCTGGCCTGGCAATGTCAGGGAATTAAAGAACTTTATCGAACGGCTGGTGATCATGTGTCCAGACCAGACCATACACAGCAAGGATGTCCGCCTCTTCCTGAGCCCGGTCAGCAAAACAGTCCCGGCCAGTGACAGTCAGGCCCTGACCCCCTACCTGGCCGAGACGTTCAAAGAGGCAAAAAAGAGTTTCGAGGCCCGCTATCTGCAGATGAAACTGCACGAAAACAACGGCAACATCAGCCAGACGGCCGAACAGATCGGCCTTGAACGCAGCCATCTGCACAAAAAACTCAAAGGGCTGGACCTTGATGACTGATCACCTGATAAG
>CALENA010000156.1 GCA_937910875.1 uncultured Desulfobulbaceae bacterium
GCATGATGAAGAGCCGGGACCCTAAACAGATACTCGATTCAATCGGCCTTGAACGGCGAGTGGTCAAACGGGCCGTGCGCGTGGCTGATGTGATCAGGAATGAGTTGTCTATGCTGCTCCTGACCAAGGCCCGTGACCCGCGTCTGCTTGATGTGAGCATTTCCCGCGTTGTGGTCAGCGATGACCTCAAGCATGCCAAAATCTATTTTATTCTGGCCCCTGGGTCAGGGAGACGGACAGAGGCCGAGAAGGGATTGCAGGGCGCGCAGGGTTTTATGCGCAGTCATCTGGCCAGGGTCCTGAACCTGCGCTATGCCCCGGCGATCCATTTCTTTTACGATGAGCATGCCGATAAGGTTCGTCATATCGAAGAATTATTACAGGATATTTCCAGAGAGCCAGGACCCGATGACAGTGATGCCTGAACAGATCATCCGTCTGGTTAAAGCGACGAATCATTTTGTCTTGATGACTCATGTTCATCCGGATGGTGATGCCCTGGGCTCTTTGCTGGGTCTGGCAGAAATCCTGGAGTCCTTGGGGAAACGGGTCTTCCGTTATCTTGAGGAACCGGTCTCTGATCTGTACTGCTTTCTGCCCGGCTGTGAGCTGACCTCCACTGATCTGGGTGAGTTGGCCGACTTTGTTGCCGCAGCTCATGGTGATGTGGCCTCGATTGCTCTTGATTGTGGCGATGCGGAACGGCTGGGGCGGGAGCAGGAACGACTGCTGGCGATTCGTCCCTTGGTGGTGATTGATCATCATCGTGGCCATCGCGACTTTGGGGATGTCTATTGGGTTGATCCCAAGCGTTCATCGACCGGTGAAATGGTCTATGAACTGGTGGAGACCCTCCACGTGGTGCCCTCCACGACCAGTGCCTTTAATCTGTATGTGGCCATTGTCACTGACACGGGCCTGTTCCGATACGAGAACACCACCTCCCGGACCATGCGGATTGCGGCGGAGTTGCTGGAGTTGGGCGTTCGTCCAGAGGAGGCGACCGGTCTTCTCTATGATAACTACAGCCTGCAACGCCTGCGCCTCATGGAGCAGGTTCTGGCTACCCTGGAGTTGCATGCGGGAGAACAGCTGGCTGCGATCCGTCTGACCACAGTGATGCTTGAGAGCTGTGGGGCAACTGTTGGAGATGCTGAGGGTTTTATCGATTATCCGCGCTCGCTGCGCACGGTCAAGGTGGCTGTCCTGTTCAAGGAAAGCGATGAACGTGCTGGATCGGTGAGCATGCGGGCCAAGGGTGAGTGTGATGTCGCTCAGGTGGCAGCACTCTTTGGCGGCGGAGGACATCGCAACGCCGCAGGCTTCAGGTATGTAGAAATGGATCATGCGCAGGTGCGGGCCGATCTTCTCCTGGCACTGCAAACATCTCTGGAACGGAATGCTGCGGAAGAGTAGGCAGTGTCCGCTTTTCCAAGTGACCTTGTTCTGTGGCTGACAGCCTGATGAGTGAATTGGAGCAATCCTTTGAGGCGGGTGTCTTTCTGATTGACAAGCCCACAGGTCCGACCTCGTTTGCCATGGTCAGTCGGATCAGGCGTTTGCTCAAGATCAAGAAGGTCGGTCATGCCGGCACCTTGGACCCTTTTGCCAGTGGATTGCTGATCCTGTGTGTCGCCCGACCGGCAACTCGGATGATTGGAATGATTATGGAGGGGACCAAGGAGTATCTGGCCACCCTGAGTCTTGGAATAGAGACCACAACACTTGATCCCGAAGGCGAGATTGTCTCCCGGCAACCCGTGCCTCATCTGAGTCCAGAGCAGATAGAGCTCTGCCTGGCCCATTTTCGTGGTGAGCAGGAGCAGGTGCCGCCCATGTACTCAGCCCTGAAGCACAAGGGGCAACCGCTCTATACTTATGCCAGGCGTGGTATTGAGATAGCACGTGAGCCTCGCCAGGTCTTGATTGAGACCCTGGAGCGTACCGGCCCTCTGACCGAACTTTCAGGGACTGGAGTGGAGTTGACCATCCGGGTGGTTTGTTCCAAGGGGACGTATATCAGGACCCTGGCTGCGGATATTGGTCGACTCCTTGGTTGCGGGGCATACCTGACTGCCCTGCGTCGGACCCGGAGTGGTTGCTTCTTTGTGGACCGGGCCCTGCCAGGTGATGATCTGCTTCTGGCTGACGGTCGTGAGCGGCTTTTGCAAGGTGCCTTATCTGTGGCCGATGTCGGGAATCTGTTGCAATAATTGCTGGACATGGTAAGTGTAACAATACTCAGTAGTCGGGAGTCTATCGGGTTGACCTGCCGCTGTGACCTTCGCCGGCCGCGGCTTTTTTGTTTACATCTAATATTATTGAATTGATATAGAACAGGAGGTGCTCTGTGGCACAATCAGTAGCAGTAAAGAGTGAAATCATTGAGAAATTCAAGACCCATCCTACCGATACCGGATCGCCAGAGGTTCAAGTTGCCCTCTTGACCGATCGAATTCAGTATTTGACCGAGCATTTCAAGACCCATAAAAAAGATCATCATTCCCGTCAAGGGTTGTTGAAACTGGTCGGACAGCGCCGCAGCATGCTCGATTATCTGAAGAAGAAGAGTGTGAGTCGCTATCAGACCGTGATTCAGGAGCTGGGAATTAGAAAGTAAAAAGGTGCCCCTGGATTTCTGTCCGGGGCATCGTTGTTGTTTGAAGGTTTAAGTGAGTGCGACTCAGGACGTCTGTTCGTTTTTGCTTGTCCGCTTATTGAGCTGATCCCGGTGTCCCCCAGATGAGGGGCTCCGGGATTGGTCTTTTGCTTCAGACTGAATTTGTTGACACCTGTCACTTGAAACTGCTGTTGTTGGAACAGCTGGAGAATGTATGCACAAAAAAGTTGAAGTAGAAATTGGTGGTAAGAGTATTTCGTTTGAAACCGGTAAGATTGCCCGCCAGGCCTCTGGGTCGGTGGTGGTCCGTTGTGGTGAAACCATGGTCCTGGTCACTGCGGTGGCTGCCAAAGAGCACAAGCCGGAACTCGGTTTTTTGCCCTTGACCATTGAATATCAGGAGAAGATGGCGGCAGTTGGCCGGATTCCCGGTAATTATTTCCGTCGCGAAATCGGTCGTCCCAGTGAGCAGGAGATTCTGACCTGTCGGATCATTGATCGTCCGCTGCGCCCCATGTTTCCCAAGGGCTATTTTTCCGAGACCCAGGTCATTGCCACGGTCCTGTCGGCTGATCAGCAGAACAGCTCTGATATCCTGGCCCTGACCGGTGCCTCCTGCGCCTTGACGATCTCGGATATCCCCTTTGGTGGCCCTGTGGCCGGTGCTCGGGTCGGATATGTCAATGGTGAGTTTATCATTAATCCGACCACTGACGAGTTGATTGGTTCACGGTTGGATATCGTGGTTGCCTGTACTCGCAAGGCCGTGGTCATGGTCGAGGGTATGGCCGATGCCATGAGTGAGGATGAGATTCTCTCAGCGATCTTCTTTGCCCATGAGCAGGTTCAGCCTCTGCTTGATGTTCAGGATGAGCTGCGGGGTGCATGTGGCCGTGAAAAGCGAGTGGTCGAGCCGATTAAGGTCGATGAGGAGCTGATGGCCCAGGTCGTTGAGATTGCCAGAGCCGGCATGGAAGAGGTGATCACGACTGCCGACAAGCTTGATCGTGGACTCTGTTATGACGGATTGAAAAAATCTGTGATCAGTCAGTTGGACACGGATGGAAATCGTGGCCGAGAGATTAGTGATTGCCTGTCTGCCTATAAGAAAAAGGTCATGCGGGACCAGATTGTGGTGGGTGGGACCCGCCTTGATGGCCGGAATTTTGACCAGGTGCGCCCCATTAATTGCGAGGTCACCTATCTGCCCCGGACCCATGGTTCAGCCCTGTTTACTCGTGGCGAGACCCAGGCTCTGGTGACCGCTACCCTCGGGAGTGAGCGTGATCAGCAGCGGATAGAGACCCTGGGTGGGGAGGAGAATCGTCGTTTCATGCTTCACTACAACTTCCCTCCGTATTGTGTGGGTGAGGCTCGTTTTCTGCGCGGCCCGTCCCGGCGCGATATCGGTCATGGGACTCTGGCCATGCGCGGCCTCTCTGCGGTTCTGCCCAGTCAGGAGGATTTCCCCTATTCCATTCGTGTGGTCTCCGAGATTCTCGAGTCCAATGGCTCGTCATCCATGGCCACGGTCTGCGGCGGCAGTATGGCGATGATGGATGCCGGTATCCCGCTCAAGGCACCGGTCTCCGGTGTGGCCATGGGCCTGATCAAGCAGGATGATAAAATTGTCATTCTGACTGATATCCTTGGTGATGAGGATCATCTGGGTGACATGGATTTCAAGGTGGTTGGTACCACGGACGGGATCACCTCTCTCCAGATGGATATCAAGATTGACGGGGTTGACCGTGATATTATGAGTCAGGCCCTGGCCCAGGCCAAGGCGGGACGCCTTCATATCCTGGGTGAGATGCGCAAGGGAATTGGCGAGTCTCGGACCGAGATCTCAGATTATGCTCCCAAATATTTCATGCACACTATCAACCCGGACAAGATCCGTGATATCATTGGCCCTGGTGGCAAGATCATCAAGGAGTTGTCTGCTGAATATGATGCCAAGATTGAAGTTGATGATTCCGGTTTGATCAAGATGTTTACCCACAACGGTGAAAAGGCTCAGGCCCTGGTTGACAAGATCAAGTCACTGACGGCCGAGGCCGAGGTCGGTGCGATCTATAAGGGTATTGTCAAGACCATCAAGGATTTTGGTGCCTTTGTTGAAATTCTCCCGGGTACTGACGGTCTGGTTCACATTTCTGAGTTGGATAATAAACGGGTCGAGAAGGTAACGGATGTGGTCAAAGAAGGGGATGTGATCGAGGTTAAGGTCCTGGAGGTCGACGGCCGTGGTCGGATTCGTCTCAGTCGAAAGGCCCTGCTGTAAGTGATGTGATCTTGAATTAAATCAGTCTTAAAAAAGGCCGTTCCTTTCCGGGGAACGGCCTTTTTTATTCGTTTTTCTGCTGTTCATGCATACAGGAGCAAGGCCCAAAAGATGGAAGAACAGATTGTACAATTTTGCTGGCTCATTCCGGAGCAGTACCAGGATCTGGAACTGCCTGCTTATCAGTCAGAGCATGCCTCGGGCATGGATGTGGCTGCGGCTGTGTCAAAACCTGTTGAGTTGAAACCAGGCGAGATTCAGCTCTTGCCCACCGGCTTTGCGGTGGCCATTCCTGTGGGGTATGAATTGCAGGTACGGCCACGCAGTGGCCTGGCCGTCAAACAGGGCCTGACCATCATCAATGCGCCTGGGACCATCGATGCCGATTATCGGGGCGAGGTGAGGATCGGACTCATCAATCTAGGATGTGAGGTGCAGGTCATCAAACGCGGTGATCGTATTGCCCAACTGATCCTGGCCCCGGTGGTTCGTGCCCGCCTGGAGGTTGTTGAGCAACTTCCTGAAACGGTCAGGGGATCAGGTGGTTTCGGCCATACCGGAGTCTGAACATGCATTTTTCAGTTCTGGGGAGCGGAAGCAGGGGCAATGCCGTTTATATTGAATCCGGAGAAACGGCGATCCTGATTGACGCCGGGTTTTCCGGCAAGGAGATTGAACGGCGTCTTGGTCTGATCGGTCGGGATCTGGACGATCTTGATGCAATTCTTCTGACCCATGAGCATAACGATCATATTCAGGGGGCGGGAATTTTGTCTCGTCGTTGCGGTCTTCCCCTGTATGTCACCGCAGGGACCTTGCGTGGCGGAGAAAAGCGCCTGGGACGGTCCTGCCGTTTCAGCGAGATCGGGAGCGGTGATTATTTTGAGATCCGGGATATGACCATCCGCTCCTTTGCAATCTCCCATGATTGCCAGGAACCGGTTGGATTTGTGATCCGGAATGACCAGGTGAGTCTGGGATATTGCACAGACACTGGCCGCGTCTCACATCTGATTGGTCAGCGATTGAAGGGCTGTCAGGGCTTGATCCTCGAGTTTAACCATGATCCGGAACTACTGCGAATGGGTCCTTATCCTCTGGTGTTGCAACAGAGAGTTCGTTCCAGTCAGGGGCATCTGGCCAATGAGCAGGCGGCCGAGTTTCTGTCGACACTGATCCATGATGGACTGGAGCAAGTTGTGCTGGCCCATCTCAGCGAGACCAACAACCGGCCTGAGCTGGCAATGGCCAGGGCGCAGGAGGTCGTGGCAGCCAGCAGGGTCAACCTGCAGCTGAGAGTCGCGGTCCAGGACCAGCCCAGTCCTTTGATTCCTCTTGGGGGGGGGAGCTCGTGTTCGCCCGGCAACGAGTGAGAAGAGACCGCTGACAAGAGTCAAGCGGTCTCTCTGGGGGGATGCGATTCCAGCCTCTGAGTCAGGATCTCTTTTTTCGGTTCGCCCCTGTTGCTTCTGGATACGGCCTAGGGATTCTGGTTTTATGGGTGCTGTTGAGGAGAGGCTGAAAATTATTTTGGCAGACTGATCCGTTTTTCAGGCTCTTGTTTTGGGTTGGGACGGTAGAGAAGCAGTGTCTTGCCAATGAGCTGGACCAGGGCGCTTGCCGTGGCCACGGGCAGATTTTCGGCCACTTCATGCTTGTCCGCCTCACTGTTGTTGCCGATTTTGACCTTGATCAGTTCATGACGCAGGAGTTCGAGGTCTGTGGCGCTGATCACCTGCTCGCTGAGCCCTTCTTTCCCGATAAAGACCAGACCATCCAGGTGGTGGCCCAATCCCTTGAGATATTTTTTCTGACGGCTGTTGAGGACCGGGGCTGCTTTTTTCTTTTTCTTTTCCATTGTAAGGATTCCTGGCTGGTGTTAGCCGATCAGATTTTTAATGATTTCATAGCCACCGACATAGGTGCCGATGGTCGAGCCCAGTCCGGTCAGAATAAAGACCAGAAAGACCTTGAGAAGTTTATTGCGCCACCACCCCCTGATTGAGCCCATATCCTCAGTAACGGTCTCGAATTCCTTGACAACAGGCGGGCGGTTCATGACCTGAATAAAGGCGGCCACATAGCCTGCCCCAATGACCGGGGTCAGGCTGGTCAGGGGGGCGGCTACAAAGGCGCTGAGGATAGTCAGCGGATGAGCCAGGGCGATCATGGCACCGATGGCTGTGGGGATGCCGTTGGCCAGAGTCCAGTAGGCGATATTGGAACCGGCATCGGCTGCGCCCTGCTGGATACCGATAAGCACGATTGATCCGATAATAACAGCCGGCAGAGCCCAGCCGGCAATCTTCCAACCTGTGCCCACTGGTGGAATTTGTGAGATTTCAGCAAGCTGGTGACGGTTGTCTGTGCTGAACACTTGTTGGATGCCGGCCGCATGTCCAGCCCCGACCACGGCCACAATTCGTGTGCCGGGCGCATTCTTGATCTGTTCAGCCATAAAGATGTCCCGTTCATCGATCAGGACCTTTTTTATATCGGGCAGGACCTCGCCCATCTCACCCACCAACTCGGCCAGCATGTCTTTTTCTTTGAGTTGGTTGAGTTTTTCTTCGCTGACCTCGGTCCGGTCAAAAAGGCTGGTCAGGAGAGTGGCCAGCAGGGTCCCCTTCTTGAAAAATGAGGTTGATTTCCAGGCACGGCGCAGGGTGACTCGGACATCACGATCACAAAGGCAGATGGGGATGCCTAACCCTTCTGCGGTCTGGCCTGCAATCAGCAGTTCGGTGCCCGGACTGACGCCCATCTGGGCCCCCAGTTTTTTCTGGTAGGAGGCCATGAACAGGTTCACCAGCAGGGCCGAGAGCTGCTTGTTACGGATAATCTGTTTCAGATCGAGAGACTGCCACCGTTCTTTACGACTTAATGCCTCGTAGCGTTTGTCGTCCAGCTCGATACAGACTGAATCCGGGCGCTCATTCTCGATCAATTCACGAACCAGGTCAGCTGATTCACGGGAGATATGAGCGGTCCCGACCAGGAGGATAGAACGCTCTCCGTGTTGGATGAGGTGGACGTCGGAACCGTAGTTTCGGGATGGAAAGGAAGGTGGCTGATTCATTGCTTTGTGGTGCCTGGCAGTATTGGTTTGTCGTTCTTTTGTGGCACCTGGGGGGAGATTGCCTGCTTCAGAGAGACTGGGGCGAAACAGGTGTTGTGCTCTGAGGTCCTGAATGACTCTGTGGATTGCAGGAGTGTGATTCTAGTGTTATATGAAAGATTTTGCAAGAAACTCTGGAGTCAGACATTATTCAGTTTGAGGCGCTTGCCTGGGTAAATGGCATTTGAGCTCATGTTGTTGAGTGCTCTGATCTGAGAGGGTGAGGTATTGAAACGCTGGGCAATCCCCCATAGAGAGTCACCGTCCTGAACCAGGTACCAGTGGTATCGTTTTGGTTGGACCCTGGGCGCATCGATCCTCTTTTTCTTTTGCTCGGCCAGGATAAGGACAGGAGATGCACTGCCTGTGACGGACTGATAACGCTTTGCGGATGTTGATGCCTGAGGACTGGGTATTTGCTTGATATGGGTGTTGCTGGCGTAGCTTTTTTTGGGGCCGCTCAGGACAGGCAGGTTATTGGTCGGGGAAGTGGCCATGGCTTGCGCTGTAATTTGTTGATCCATGTACAGGGCCAGGTGCTGACCGGGATAGATTGCACTGTGGCTGATTGATTTATTCCAGGTATACAGGAGGTGAGGGGGAACATCATAGTCAAGGGCGATGGAGGTCAACGATTCTCCGGGCATGACCTGGTGGACAACGCGTTGGTTGCCGCGCATGAGCTGGGCCGATTGCTGGTTGCTGGGCAAAAGGCGGTAGTCGACCAGGCGAATGGGGATGCTGAGGCTTTGACCGCTGAAGAGCTGGCTGGCGCTGATCTGGTTCGCCTTGCAGATGGAGGCCTGCGATACCTGATAGCGGTCGCTGATGTCCGCAAGACATTCAGTGGCACCGACAACATGTTTTTTATAGGTGGTCGTGACGACCGGATGGAGACGTTCCAGGTTCAGACGGGCGGTTCTTCCTGAGCCTGCGGGGATATTGAGCTGGTAGCTGGCCCGATTGATCGGGGTTTTTTTGTTGAGGAGTTCGGGGTTGAGTTGGGCCAGTTGGGTGTCTGAACTGTTGCTGATCAGCGCCGCAGCTGTGAGATCGAGTCCGGGGCCGACCTCAATGGTGTCATAGTGGAGTGGCGGGGCATGATTTGTTGAGGTGAACCCATATTTTCCTGGATCGCGGGCAATGATGATGGCTGCAATCAGTTTCGGGACATACCGCTTGGTTTCGAGAGCCAGGTAGTCATGGCGGGCCAGGCCCCAGAAGGTTCTGGCCTGATAGCGTTCAAGACCGCGTTCGATCTTCCCGGGGCCACCGTTGTAGGCGGCAACGGCCAGGTGCCAGTCGCCGAATTGTTGATGCAGATCACTCAGGAAACGAATGGCGGACCGGGTTGCCTTGACTGGATCCTGCCGTTCATCCACGTACTGGTCAATGGTCAGGTCATATTTTCGCCCTGTACTCGCGATGAATTGCCAGAGCCCGGTGGCGCCTGCCGATGATTTGGCCCGGTCGTTGTAGCCACTTTCGATCATGGCCAGATACACCAGTTCTGGTGGCAGCCCGGTTTTGTGGAGTTCACCGAGGATCAGTGGGAGATATCTGCCGGAACGTTCGAGCCAGATCTCAAACGACTTGCGTTGTGAATTCTGGAACAGGTCAAGGTACATCCTCACCTGATTGTTGACAATGACCGGGAAGACGTTTCGTGGCTGTTGCTCGATCAGGTCTTGTTCGCCCCAGGCTCCGCTGCGTCTGAGGGCCGTGAGTTCATCTGTGAGATAGTATTCCGGGTTATAGGGGTCAAGGGCAACTTTGCTAGTATAACCACCACAGGCGCTCACAAGGAGCAGGGGGATCAAGAGAAAGAGTCGGATGATTATCTGTGACATGGATTGTTGTTTAAAGGTTGGGGCAGGGATGTTGGAAAATATTTCCGTTTCTTCTGTAGATCGGTATTGTGCTCTGCACACGAACACAGTAAATTCTTATACTCTCTAACTTCTCCTTTGTCGCTGTATGAGAGGTCAAGGACACAAACCGACATCTGATGGTTCTGCCGTCTTTATTGTTTCCCCTTCGTGTCGTTGTTCAATAAAGTATATTTTCCCTTACTCTAACTAGTTAAACAGTAAGTGGCCTGAAATTGCAATGAAAAACTCTGTGGTTCATCTTCAGATTCAGGCCTCGTCGCTGTTCGGAGTTTTGGCCAGGGAAATCTTGCCCTGTGCTGAGATCTAAGGAAAGTTTTGATAGGTCAATGATTCGTAAATTCTTCTATTTTTTTCTTTTTCTCCTGATTACAGGTGTTGGTTGCGCGGCCGGAGGACTCTACTGGCTGGTAGTGGTCGTTCCCGGCGACGAGATCAAACAGGAGAACATCACGGCCATACTCGGTAAGGAGAGTCCTGTCTATTACAGCGATGGGGTGACGAGGCTCGGCGTATTCTTTGATGACGCCCATCGTCAGTATGTAACATTTGCTGAGATTCCTGAGGATTTTGTCAATGCCCTGGTGGCTTCTGAGGATAATCAGTTCTTCGATCACTATGGGTTTGATCCGGCCGGCATCGTCCGGGCCATGATCAAAAATTATCAGGCCGGTCGAGTGGTGCAGGGGGGCAGTACCCTGACTCAGCAGACCGCCAAGAACCTGTTTAAACGGAGCACTCGATCATATCAGGCCAAACTCAAAGAACTCCTCTTTGCCCTGCGTCTGGAATATCATTATTCAAAAGAAAAGATCTTCGAGTTTTACGCTAACCAGTTCTATGTCAGCGGCAATGGTCATGGTTTGGGGGTGGCCGCGCGCTATTATTTTGACAAAGACGCAAAAGATCTGACCCTTCTTGAATCAGCTTTTATTGCCGGCAGTGTGAAACAGCCTAATTATTATAATCCCTTTATCAAAAATACGGCTGTGGCTGCGGATCAGGCCCGTGAACGCGCCAATATCCGGGCCCGTTACGTCATGCGGCGGATGCGTGATCTAGGGATGATCACGCCGGAAGTCTCTGCCGACATGATGAAGCAGGAGATTGAGTTTAAAAAAGGGCAAATGGGTTTTGCCCTAGATTATGTGATGGAAATGGTCACCGAGGCGGTGTCGGAGCCTGAAGTCGAGGCCGCGCTTGAGCAGCAGGGGATCGGTAATCTTGCTACTTCCGGGGCCCGGGTCATTACCACTGTGGACGCAGGCCTGCAGAAAAAAACTCTGCGTGCCCTGCGCCAGGAGTTGTCGCGGCTTGACGTGCGTCTGCGGGGATATGAGGCCCGGGAAGTGCAACAGGAATTGCAGGCCACAGATTATCGAGGAGACAGCCAACTCAGTGAGGGCGCTTTTCTCTTTGGTACTCTGGTGAAGGCACCTGCCCGGGCAGAAGACGTTCAGGGACAATTCCGGTTGGGCGTTGATCTGGGCCACAGCAACGGAATTGGCATAATTGATGCGAGAGGTCTGGACCGTCTGAGCCTTGCCTATGCCCGCTGGCAGCGAAACCGCTGGAGTGATTTGACCGATCAGGACAGGCAGGCCCTTGCCGCTCAACTGCGCCTGGGTGATCGGGTCTGGGTCAGTGTCCGTGAGATCGACAAACAGGGGCGGATTTTTCTTGATCTGGAAAAATTCCCTCAACTTCAGGGAGGGGCCCTGATACTCCAGGACGGGATGATCAAGGCCATGGCCGGTGGAGTTGAAAATCGTTTTTTTAACCGAGCAATTCATGCTCGTCGGACCATGGGTTCGGCTTTCAAGCCCTTTGTCTATGCGGCTGCCCTCCAGTTGGGCTGGAGTCCCACGGACCTGCTCAGTAATCGTCGAGATATCTTCCCCTTTCAGGGCCAGGCCTATTTCCCCAGGCCCGATCATATCAGTAAGCAGGAAGAGGTCTCGATGAGTTGGGCCGGGGTCCATTCTGAAAACCTGGCCTCCATCTGGCTCCTTTACCATCTGACTGATCACCTGAGCCTGGAGCAGTTTCAGCAGGTTGCCGCTCAAGTCGGCTTGGCACCACGTCTTCTCGGGAGTGAGGAAGAGTCCTACAACTCCTTCCGTACACGAATCAGGGACCAGCATGGTATTGTTGCCAATCGGGATTTTTTGCGGCAGGCAGCTTTTGAGCGGGCGGTTACCAGTCTTGAGGCGGATTTTATGTTTGAGGGTCGTCTTGCCGACTACGCCGCTCTGCGTCATCTTCATTACGGCCTGGGCTTTGATGACTTCATCCAGGAGATCGATGAGCAATTGCTGCTCCAGGAGTTTCTTGAAAAAGGTTCAGAAGACAAACTGAGCTCAAAAGAGGTGGAGGAACTCCGGTTCAGAAAAACAATTCTGGCCGGTAATTATCGCGCGCTCAGTGAATTACAGAAAGAACTGGCCGATCTGAGAATGCGGGTGGAAGATCCTTCGCTGGTCTCCTATGATCCAGCTGAACATTTTGATCCATTTGAACATACGGTGATGGCCGGTCTCTATTATGATTCTCTCAGAGAGCGTTATACCTATGAGCGGCTGGAAGAGCCCTCTGAGCATCTGAAGTCGGTCAGTTTCTGGTCATTACGTCAGCTGGTCCTGCCCATGGATTCTCAGGAGCGGGACCATTTCTGGGCAGAGGTTTCTCTGGGCTCACGGCTCTCCTCGGTTGCCTTGAATTTGGTCCATAATCAGGTTGATCTTGAATATCGCCGCCTGAATGAGCTGCCGTCATACAGTATGGCAGTTTTGTCGACAATTCAAGATTTTCGGGTTCTGGTGAGTTTGAGATATCTTGTTGCCTTTGCCAAGGCCCTGGGAATTGACAGCCAGCTTGAACCCGTTCTCTCCTTTCCCCTGGGGTCAAATGTGGTGACTTTGCTCGAGTCAGTACGCATGTATGAAGGTCTGGTCACCGGCAAGGTCACCTTGATTGGGGCCAAAGAGACCGAGAGTCGAGATGTCCTGGCCGTGATTGATAGGATAGAGAGTGATACGGGTGAGATTCTCTACCGGCCCAAACGGAGAATTCGGCGACCGGTGGCACCTGAAACGGCACTTGCCGTTAGTCATATCCTTGAAAACGTAATTAAATTTGGCACGGGTCGTTCTGCTGACCTCGAGGTGCGGTTGTCAGCGCTTGGTGGAGGGCTGTTTCAACAACTCAATCAGGCCATTCCACTCCTTGGCAAGACCGGGACGGCCAATCGATACACCAATGCCTCTTTTCTCGGCTACCTTCCGGGGCTGACAGATGACGGCCGGAGCCTGTCTCTGAAGAATGGTTACGGAGTAGGTGTCTATGTGGGCTTTGATGATAACCGTCCCATGGAGCGGAATAACAGTCGTATTACAGGATCAGCCGGGGCCTTGCCGGCCTGGATCGAGATGGTCAAGGGGCAGCTGGTGGAACAGAATTATGCCGGACGACTTGATGCTGTTGATCTGAGTTTTAATGGATTGATTATTGATCGACCAAGTCTGGGACAGATCAATCTGGCAGTGTCGGCCGATGAAGGGGGACGATTGATTGAACCGGCCCATGAGGTCGACCCGTATCGCCGTCAGCAGGCATCGGTGATGGCCTTTGGTCACCTGGGTGGTGGCGGCCAATTTGTGGCTGCGCGCCAGTTCAAGCCCTTCTGGCGTGAATCTGGTCAATTGATTGTTGAGGATCTTGCTGTTCATTGATGGTTGTGATTGTCAAAGGGATGACATGATGTGATCCTGATCTGCAGTTCAGTGTCCATTTGTTTGACTTCCAGGGAAAAAAATGAGTACACTGTAATGGTGCTTCTTTGTGGAATGATGGTGACTTCCCTCAAGGTCAGAGAAACTCGGGTCCTGCTGGATAAATGATCATGTGCATGTCAGTGCTATCAGTTGCCTTCTGGCAGGATGCCGTTTCTTCTGAATTCTTTGCTAAAAGGTGGGACAGGGCGTTTCTTTTTGTGAATTCCTGCTCTGTTGTCGCCTGATCGGTGAGTGAAGCATCTTGTGGGTCTGAGGATGGTTGTTATTTGAACAATATTCACCAGCCAGGCTTGTTCTGGCTGTGTGAATCTTTGAATATGAGTAACTATCCACTGTAATTGCCGAAAACGGGCGTTTGCCCGAAACCGTAACTGTCCAGCAGTGCCGCGGATGCGCGAAAGAGGTCTGCAAAGTGTACTGATCAGTACATGAGCAGGCCGATGACAATGCAGCTGTGGTGCTGCTGGACAGTTACGAATATGAAAGGACTGGTTTGCATATGACTGTAAAACGAATATTGACAGCGTGTCTTGTTGCTGATTGTCTGTTCCTTGCGGCCTGTATTCCAGGCAAGCAACAGCTTATCCTGCCTGATCCTGCTGCCCCGGCGCGCCCTGAGATATCGGTCCGGCCAGGATCTGGTGGCTCAGCAGCAGAGACCAGCGGGGGAACTCGAATTCAGGTCATGCCGCAGCAGACTTTGGAAACTCTGGCAGGGGGTCAGCAGTATCGTGCTCAGGCTCGAAGTTTTGTCGATGGCCGTATTGATGAATATCTCCGGAAGCAGGAGCGTTGGAATGTGCTTGATGGCCAGAGTGGTCCTGTTTCGGTTGATTCGGCTCGTTCCTCTCAGATGATTGACTGTTACCAGGATCTGCAGAAAGTTCTTACCGGGTATGGCCTTTTTCGGGGGGATAGACCTGGACCTGGAGCAGAGCCTGGTAAGGATTTCAGCAGTGAATCGATCTTTGATCTCCAGCAGGCGGATATTCGTTTTGTTGAAGGTCGTTGTGGAAGGCTCCTGGCGGGTAACCAGAGCCGGGGCACGAGTCTATCAAGTGATGTGCAGGCTGTGCAGGAGTTGATTGCAGAGCGCACCGCAACAGGTGATTCAGCTGGTGTGGTGGACGCCTGGCAGCAGGTGCCTGATATCCGTCGGGCCCAGTTGTCTGTGACCAGTCGGGCGCAGTATGGACAGGCCCTGGTCAGTCTACGTCGTCATGAGGCAGCCATTCCTGTTTTGGCTCAGGTGGTGGCTGATATCAGTAAATCCAAGCGTCCGGAGTCAAATCCTCTGATCTTGGGGGCTACTTTGGCCGATCTTTATCTGGTGACCGGCGATTATGCTTCGGCCCAGAAACAGTATGGTCAGCTTCTTCAACAGATCGACCAGACCGTAATTGCCAGAGATTGGGCCAATCACCAGCTGTCCCTTCTGGTGGCTGGTCATGGGGGCGGGGGAGAGTTACGCGAATATGGTGCCTTACTGGGCGATTACCTGAGTTTCAATCCCAAAAGTGATGGCTATAAACTGGTCTGGGCCGTAGATGCCTTCTTGAATAAATATCCCTATTCGCCGGTGATCTCCAACGCTGAACGGATCAAGGTCGATGCCCAGAGACAGGCCGACCAGTGGCTTTCGGGCTACATGAAAGAGGTTGATAACCTTGCCGAGGAAAAACGTTTCCAGGACAGTGCCGAGAAACTGGCCACTGTCACTCCGGATATTATAGATGAAACAACCAGACAGCAGATTCAGGAGAAGATTGAAGGGTTGAAGGCGGCGGAAGAGTTTGATCTGGAGCAACAGGCCTTAGCCCGGCAGCAGGAGTTGCAGCGTCAATGGGATGAGGGACTGAGGGTTCTGGACAGTGGGGAGTATGATGAGTCGATTCAGTTGTTCAGCAAACTTCTGACCACCGAATTTGATGAACAGGCCCGGAATAAGATCAAGGAAATTTCTCTTCAGGCCGCCAAGGAAGATCGGCGTAAGGCAGCCGATCTTTTTATCCGTTCGACCAGGGCCCCGAATCTGGAGACCAAGACTCAACTCCTGATTGAATCTCGTGCCTATCTCAGGGGGATTCTGGAGAAATATCCGGACGTGGATGTCGTGGACAAGGTGATGAGCAATATTCAGCGAGTGGAAAAGGATCTGATGGCCATTGATCCTGTCCTGCTTCGGGAACCAGTCCAGGACACGCAGCCACAGACAGTTCGTCCTGAATAGTCCTTGGTAGTTCAAAAGCTCAATCGTGCCGTGTAACCTTGCGGCACAAGAATCCATTCTGAGACTGATTCGGCCCTGACGGATCGTTTGAATCGTCAGGGCGTCTTGGCCCGGCTTGGAACCATTTCCTATGCGCCTTCGCCCTCCCTCTGGCAAAGGGCATAAAAAAAACCCCCTGATGGATTATTAAATCCATCAGGGGGTTTTTTTATAAAAAAGAATCGGCGGCGACCTACTCTCCCACAC
>CALENA010000157.1 GCA_937910875.1 uncultured Desulfobulbaceae bacterium
TCTGGAGCTTCGAGAGCTGAAACTGCCGGTATGGCATGGTGGTGCCATGGCGCAAAGGCCATCATTTCCTGACTATACAAGAAAGGCCTGACCTTGGCAAAAGAAAAGCTTTCGTGGATCAGAGGGATTCAGAAGGCAGGGCGGGCGGGTCACTCGTCTTTGAGCAGCCTCTCGATCTCGTAGACCACTTCCAGGGCCTGGCGTGGGGTCAGGTTATCGGCCTGAATGGTCTTGAGAAAGTCGATGACCGGGTCAACGGGTGGGCTGAACAGGGGCAGTTGCTGGGGCTGTCGACTTTTGCCTCCTTTTTTTTTGTGGCTTTCCCGGGCGATGTTGGGGCGTCCGGTCCGGTCAAACTCGCCTGACTCGATATTGTGCAGGATCTCGCTGGCCCGCTTGACCACCCGTTCCGGGACGCCGGCCAGGGCCGCCACCTGGATACCGTAGCTGCGATTGGCCCCCCCTTTGACCAGTTTATGGAGAAAGATAATGGTCTCGTTCCACTCGCGGACGGCAATGGAGTAGTTGTGTACCCGGGGCCGGGTTCTGGCCAGATCTGTCAGTTCGTGATAATGGGTGGCAAACAGGGTCTTGACCCCGCGGCCGTTTTTCTCCACCAGGTCCTCGGCCACGGCCCAGGCAATGGCCAGACCGTCGTAGGTCGAAGTGCCCCGGCCGATCTCGTCAAGGATCACCAGGCTGCGGTCGGTTGCGTTGTTGAGGATGTTGGCGGTTTCATTCATCTCGACCATGAAGGTGGACTGGCCGCGGCGCAGGTCGTCCATGGCCCCGACCCGGGTGAAGATCCGGTCGACGACCCCGATCTCGGCCCGGTCGGCCGGGACAAAGCTGCCCATCTGGGCCATGAGCACGATCAGGGCCGTCTGGCGGAGGATGGTGGATTTGCCGGCCATGTTGGGGCCGGTGATGATCAGGACCTCCTGGTCGCTCTGGTCAAGGTGGGTGTCGTTGGGGACAAAGGTTCCGGGGGGCAGGGCGCGCTCGATCACCGGATGCCGGCCCTCACTGATAGAAATCTGGTCTCCCTGATTGACCCTGGGCCGTTGATAGCGATAGAGCCTGGCCACCTCGGCCAGTCCACTGAAAAAATCAACCCTGGCCAGATTCTGGGCGCATCTGATCAGGCGGGGGCTGGCCGCGGCCAGAGTGGCCCGGATTTCGCAAAAGAGCTGATATTCCAGCTCCAGACAGCGTTCCTGAGCGCCCAGGACCTTGTCCTCAAACTCCTTGAGTTCCGGGGTAATAAACCGTTCCGCATTGACCAGAGTCTGTTTGCGGATATAGTGGTCCGGGACCTTGTCGGCCTGGATCTTGCTCACCTCGAGAAAGTAGCCGAAGACCCGGTTGTAGCCGACCTTGAGCTTGGCAATACCGGTGGCCTCGCGTTCGCTCTGCTCAAGACGGGCAATCAGTTGCTTGGAGTCGCGCTGCAGGGTGAGGAGTTCGTCGAGTTCAGGATGATAGCCTTCCTTGATCAGTTTGCCGTCCCGGACAGTAACGGGTGGCTCTTCATGGATGGCCACTTCCAGCAGGTGTCGCAGGTCTTCCATCAGATCCAGGTCCCGGGCGATATCCTGCAGCTTCAGGGCCTGACAGGAACTCAGGGCCTCCTGGATGGCGGGCAGGCGGGCCAGGGACTGTTTGATGGCCAGCATGTCCCGGCCGTTGCCGCTGCCCAGGACCATGCGGCTGTTGAGGCGTTCCAGGTCATATACTTCGCCCAGCAGGGTGCGCAGCATCTCGCGGCGCTGGCCGTTCTGGAGCAGGTCGTCCACCGCATCGAGCCGGGCCCGGATCTGCTCCACGTCCTGAAGGGGAAAGAGCAGCCGCTGTTTGAGCAGTCTGGCCCCCATGGGGGTGCGGGTCTGGTCCAGGATGGCCAGAAGCGAGCCCTGGCGTTTGCCGCCGATCACGGTCTGGGTCAGTTCTAGGTTGCGGCGCGAGGAGTCATCGATCTGGAGGATATGGCCAAGGTCAATGGGAGTCAGCCGTTCCAGATGGTCGAGATCGGTCTTTTGGGTCTCCTGGATATAGCCCAGCAGGATGCCGGCGGCGATGATCCCCTGCTGGAGATGGTCGCAGCCAAATCCGGCCAGATTGCTGACCCGGAACTGATCGATGAGCAGTTCGCGGCAGCTCTTCAGATGAAAGAGGGTGGCAGGACGCCTGGTGATACAGAGTCCGGGAAGCAGGGTCTGGACAGTGTCCAGGAGCGGGCCCAGATCCTCTGTCTCTTCATCGGCAATCAGCAGTTCGGCCGGGGTCATCCGGGTCAGCTGGTCCAGGATCTGTTCCGGCTCAAGCCCCTGGTCCTCGAATTCACCGGCCTGAAAATCACCGGTGGACAGATCCAGAAAGCTGATACCAAAGAGATAGCCCTCTTTGAGCGGTTTGTAGCACAGGGCCGCCACATAGAGGTTGTCCTTGTCATCCAGGAGCTGGTCGTCGGTGACCACCCCTGGAGAAACCACCCGCACCACCTCCCGGCGAACGATGCCCTTGGCCTGGGCCGGGTCTTCCACCTGTTCGCAGATGGCCACCCGTTTACCGGCCCGAATCAGCTTGGCCACATAGGTGGGGGCGGCGTGGTAGGGGACGCCGCACATGGGGATGCGGTTTTCCTCGTCCTTGCTGCTGCGCGAGGTCAGAGTGATACCCAGGATCTTGGCCGCTTCGATGGCGTCATCCATGAACATCTCATAGAAATCACCCATGCGATAGAAGAGGATGGCATCGGGATGCTGTTCCTTGATCTCCAGGTATTGCTGGAGCATGGGGGTTATTTTCAGAGGTTGGCTCATGGGTGTCGGGAGAAAGATGATTCCGGGTTCAGGAGATTGAATTCAGGCAGTGGGTGATCGGCGTGGTAAGTGGTAGAGAGCCCCATGCAGGCCCTGTTTATCGATGGTGAGGATGGCATAACTGCCCGGATCGCCATAGGGCCCGGTGGAGAGAAAGCTGCCGGGGTTGATGAACAGGACGCCCCCACTGCGATGGCAGGTTGCCTGGTGGCTGTGGCCGTAGACGATACAGTCGGCCTGCGGAAAAAGCTGCCAGACTCGTTCCTCGATGGTGGAGCGGGGTCCGCCGGCCCCGTGGCAGAGACCGATCTTCGTGTTGGCCAGGGTGATGAGTTTACTGCTCGGCAGGACCTGTTGACACTCGAAGAGACACATGTTGCCATGAACGGCATGGACTTCGCGTCTGCCCTGGTCGGCCAGGATCTCAAGAAGGGCCAGATGGCAGAGATCCCCGGCGTGGAGAATGACGCTGCAGTGTTCAAAGGCCTGTGCAACCTGCTCTTTGAACAGTGCGCTGTCCTGATAGAGATGGGTATCGGAGAGAATACCGACGCGAATCATCCAACAACTCCCGGAAAAAAGAAAAAACGTGAGTGGCTTGGTTCGGGGAACAGCCGGACAGACACATCCCTCCGGCAAGAATATCAGCAGAGTATACTGGGACTGGCCAGGAGACGCATGGAAAAAATGTGTTCAGAGGGCGGAACGGGGAGTTTTGTCAGCTGCGGTGGGGGGTGGCGCCTATTCAATCGGCACCACCCCGTCCGAATCGATGATCAAGCGGCCTCTGGCCTCGACCCCGGAATGTTTTAAGGGGCAGTATTTGGAGAAGTTCTGACTGCTGGTTCCAGGCCGGTTGTGTCGGTAATAAATGAAATGATATGAGAAAACGAGAAGTTGCTTTTCTGGCTGATAATCTGTTGCGGGTTCTTTGCGGTTACGGTTATAATGCAAGATTTTGGTGACTATTCGTTGAGCGTTTAAGATATAGGTTCATGGTTCTGGAGCTTGGCCCGGTGAGGTCAGGAAGGTTTCTGTCCGGCTACGCTCCTGACCTCTCCTCTTCCCGTTCCTGGTCAGATAAAGGACACCTTCACAAGGTGCCCTGAAGAGATGAATGGCCGGACATCCCGGTTGAAACGCTCTCTCGTTACAAGTTTATTAGGATTGATTGGCCCCATGGGCCGATGCTGTGTGGAGAACTATTATTCCGTTCCGGCGGACGACAAGGAGATGACCATGTACAGTGCCTCTGATTTACGGAAAGGCCTCAAGATTGAGATCGACGGCGAGCCTTATATCCTTACTGAATTTGAATTCTCTAAACCCGGTAAGGGGCAGGCCCTGTATCGCTGCAAGATGCGCAGCATGATCAGCGGGAATCAGTTTATCAAGACCTACCGTTCCAACGACAAGTTTGAAAAACCGGCCCTGGAAGAGCGCAAGATGCAGTATCTCTACAACCAGGAAAACGAGTATCACTTCATGGATACCGTGAACTTTGAGCAGCTCTTTGTCACCCGGGAGCAGTTGGGTGACAATATCAACTTCCTGGTCGATAACATGGAGGTGGATGTCCTTTTTTTCCAGGACCGTCCCATTGATGTCAGCATGCCCAACTTTGTCAATCTCCTGGTGACCCAGGCAGATCCCTGGGTCAAGGGGGATACCTCGGGTTCAGACACCAAACCGATTACCGTGGAGACCGGTTATGTCCTGCAGGTCCCGCCTTTTGTCGAGCAGGACGATAAGATTCAGATCGATACCCGGACCGGGGCCTATGTGACCCGGGTCAAGGAGTGATTGTGTTCCATGCTTGATCTTCAGGGGCTGCGTGCCCGCGCTGCCTTTTTTCAGGCCATTCGTCATTTTTTTGTCGACCTCGGGTTTCTCGAGGTCGAAACCCCCATCCGTCAGCCATCCCTCATTCCTGAGGCCCATATTCAACCCCTGGCCGCAGGGGCCTGGTTTCTCCAGGCCTCGCCCGAGCTGTGCATGAAGCGTCTGCTGGCCCGGGGCTGCACACGCATCTTTCAGCTGGCCCGGTGTTTTCGGCAAGATGAGCGCGGTCGTTTGCATCTTGAGGAGATGACGCTGCTTGAGTGGTATCGGCAGGACGCCGATTATCTCGATCTGATGAAGGATTGTGAATGGCTGGTGGGGGCGCTGGTCAACTGTCTGGCGGAAGTGGGAGTTGCGGGGCTGGATGGGAGGGGACGCCTTGTGGTGGCTGACCGCGCCATTGGTCTGAGCTCGCCCTGGCCGCGCCTGAGTGTGGGCGAGGCCTTTGCCCGCTGGAGTCCCATCCCTCTGCCAGAGGCCCTGGCTGCAAATTTGTTTGATGAGACGCTGGTGGAGCATGTTGAGCCGCATCTGGGCTGGGAGCAACCCCTGTTTCTGGTCGATTATCCGGTGGAGTTGGCCTCACTGGCCCGCGCCAAACCGGGCCAGCCGCACCTGGCCGAGCGCGTTGAGCTCTATGTGGCCGGAGTCGAGATTGCTAACGGTTTTTCAGAGCTCTGTGATCCTGTGGAGCAGCGATCCCGTTTTACCCGGGAACTCGAACAGATGGCAGCTCTTGGGCGTCCCGCATTGACCATGCCTGAGCATTTTTTGCAGGATCTGGCCCGGGTGGATCAGGCTGCCGGGATTGCCGTGGGTCTGGACCGTCTGTTCATGCTGTTTCTTGGTGCCGATTCCGTTGCCGCGGCCCAGTCTTTTTCTCCCGCCGATCTCTGATTTCCCTTTTTCTTGCTTTCGAGGAAATCATATCGCCTGTTCTATGGTGCCATGACCCGGAAGACCAATGGCCTAGTACCGCGTAAAGCTTAAACTGTCGCATCTTACTTGTTATTTGACGAGCCAA
>CALENA010000158.1 GCA_937910875.1 uncultured Desulfobulbaceae bacterium
CGATGGTTTGGATGATGGTTGCTCGTGATTTGTTATCATTTCGTTTTACTGCCTTGGGCAGCAGACCTTGGCTCTGATAACGGTTCCGGATCAGTATTCGGCCTGTTTCCACATCTCGGACGTGAACCTGACCACCCTGTTGCGCCCTGCCTCCTTGGCTTTGTACAGGGCGACATCGGCAAACTTGATGGCCTCCCAGAAGCCGTCGGTGTCTTTGGGGAATTCGCTTGCCCCGATACTCAGGGTTTTTTGCAGGGTGCCGTCGGGAACATTGATGATGGTGCTTTCCATGGTCTGACGAATCCGTTCGGCCAGATCCAGGGTGTCGGACTCGTTCTTGACGTCGATGAGCAGGACAATGAATTCCTCACCGCCGTAGCGGATGATCAGGTCTGAAGTTCGCACGCAACTCTTTAATACCTCAGCCGTCTTCACCAGTACCATGTCTCCGGTCTCGTGGCCGTACGTGTCATTGACCTCCTTGAAGTAATCCATGTCGCACATGAGGATGCCGACCCTGCTGTTTCGCCGGGTGGTACTGGCCACCAGGGTATCGCTGTAAGTCTCCAGAAAACGCCGGTTGTAGAGGTCGGTCATGGCGTCACGCATGGTGGTTTCGTGCAGGGCAGAGGCAAAGCGTTTGGCCTCGATGACCGGAGTGGCCTCCTTGATATAACGGGAGGCCTTTTTGACGAGCTGGAGGAATTTTTTCCGTGCCTGGGGTGAGCTGTCCTTTCTGAAGAGAAACTGGACGATGCCGACGACCTTTCCGCTGGCAAGCATGGGGATGCAGTGATGTTCAAAGAGATCCCCATGGGGGAATTCCTGGCAGATATTGGGGAATTCAAGAGAGCAGATGGCATGACCTGTTCGTTTGGCTCGACAGCGTTGGGCATTGTCAAAGATATCCGGATGGCAGACATGCTTAAAGTTTGATGCATAGGCGACTGTCAGATTGTTTTTATTGCCGCTCTGTTCGTAGATATAGAGGTCCTGTAACTTGTACCGGTCTTCCAGAAGGTGGGCCAGCCGCTTGTTGACGGCTGTGGTCGTCTCTTCTTCCTCAATAATTGCCTTGAAGGCGTTGAGGTTGAAGATGTTGTCGATCAGCGTATTTAACTGGTGGGCCAGCTGCCCCACCTCATCATTGCTTTTGACCTCAATGTGTTTGGCCTGATCGCCCTGGTCATTGGCAATGGCCGTAATTTTATCAAGGATATTGCGCAGGGGGAGGACAATGACCAGCAGGTAGAGGGTGGTGGCGATAGTCAACACCAGGGCAATGATCAGGCCGATGGTGTAGGTCTTGGCCTGGGCACCATCGATGATCTCCAGAAGCTCAGTGGTGAGTGTGTCCTGACGGGTGTTGATTTCTGCGGTCTTGGCAATGATCAGGGTGTGGAGGAGATCCAGGGACTGGGTGAGGTCGGTTATCAGGGCCTGTTTCTCGTCCGTCGGGCAGTGGGTGGACAGGCAGGTGGAAAAGGCCTGGTAGTTGCTGCGGGCGATCTGGAGACTGTCGAAAAGTCTTTGGGCGATCTCATCAAGGTTTGCATGGACTGCGTCCTCAATTATGGGGCTGTCTTTCGAATGGGTTGTTGTCTTGGCCGGATTCTCTTTGTCGTGGAGGAGTGAGTTGATTCGGTCTTCCATCTCGTCCAGGTGCCAGTCTGCGCTCTCTTTTCCATTGGCGAGCGGCAGATTGCCATTGTTGAGGCCTTGGATCATGGCCGTGCTGATGGCGTTGAGGTCTTGCAGCAGCTGGCTGCTGATCTGGTATCTGGGGATGGCGTTATTCTGGATGTGACGATTTCTCTCGGCTATTCTTTCCAGGGCATTGGTGTTGAAAAAAACAAGGATCAGGACACTGAGCAGGGAGACCACCAGCATCCCGATGAGTTTGCCGCTGATAGTGGTATCAAGACATATTTGAATGAACCTGTTGAAAAGGTTTCGCATGAGACCCATAGGACTCGTAGGACTCGTTGGTGTTGGGGGGAGTGTTGAGAGCGGGGCGGCGGTCTCTTCTTGAGAAAGTTGGTCAGGTGTTTTTTTCATGGCGGTTGGCCGTGATGATGAGAGCTGCCACTGGTGGCACAGTCAGTTTTTGTGGGGATTGTTTGATTAAATCCTGTGATATCGAAATCTTGAGCGGAGTATCGGTGGTTTTCACGGCAGGTGTCAAGGAAAAAATAGAAAAAAGAAGATTTTTACCCTGAACTATGGGTGTGGGGTCGTGCCACTCCCGGTCGTGCCCAGAGGTTCAATGTTGAGATCCATGCCGCAATGGGGACAGACAGAATTCTCGCCCTTTTCCTTGTCCTCTTCCAGATCTTCCCTGATAAAACCTGAGGCAATGATGCCAGCGGGCAGAGCCACGATGCCCACGCCCAGGAGGGCAATCACGGCCGCCAGGGCCTTGCCCAGCGGGGTGATGGGGTAGAGATCGCCATAGCCCACCGTGGTCAGAGTGACCACACTCCACCACATGGCGGCCGGGATGCTGGAAAAGACCTCGGGCTGGGCCTCGTTCTCGGCCAGGTACATCAGGCTGGAGGAGAGGATCAGCATGGTGGTGACCACCACCAGGACCACGGTCAACTCTCCGCGTTTATCGACAAAAACGGCGATAATCCGCCGGAGCGAGTCTGTGTAACGGGCGAGTTTGAAGACCCGAAAGAGGCGTAACAGTCGCAGGGCCCGCAGGATGCGCAGGTCGGCCATGAAAAAAGGCAGGTAGAAGGGCAGGATGGCCAGAAAATCAATCAGGGCCATGGGCGTGAACATGAAGCGCAGGCGTCCTGTCAGGGGATGCCCATAACGTTCTTCGCAGGTACAGGCCCAGATGCGAAGCAGATATTCAGCAGAGAAGATGATGACCGAGATCAGCTCGAAGAGATCAAAGGCCCTCTGGTAGCGGAGCTGGAGCTGTTCCACCGTGCTCATGATGACGGCGGCAATGTTGAGCAGGATCAGGGAGATGATCAGTACGTCAAACAAACGGCCGAGATAATCTCCCTTTTGTGAGGGGTTGACGAAGTGGTAGATCCTGTGTCTGATGCCCTGGGTCATGGCTGCTGCAAGGTGGCCGGTGCCTGGGGCTGCGGCTGGCGGTATTGGCTGTAGAGATCGAGGCTCTTGAGGATGTTGAGGGCCGAGCGCAGTTGATTGTCACGCTGGAGCTGCTGCTGGAGCAATTTCAGGTCACGATTTTCAGTTGTTTTCTCGCTGGCAGGCCGGCTCCTGGAATCCTGTCTGGCGCCTTCGATGTGATTTTTGAGGTCGGCCTCACGCAGGGTCTCGCCCTTTTCGTTGTCCTTGTTTTCTTCATGATAGGGCAGGAAGGGGACCTCGACATCGGGGTTGATGCCTGTGGCCTGGATGGAGCGGCCACTTGGGGTGTAGTAGCGGGCCGTGGTCATGCGCAGGCCTGCACCTTCGGGCATGGGGATCAGGGTTTGAACGCTCCCCTTGCCAAAGGACTTGCTGCCCACCAGGATACCACGTTTCTGATCCTGAATGGCCCCGGCCACGATCTCCGAGGCACTGGCCGATCCTTCGTTGATCAGCAGAACCAGCGGATAGTCGTTGGCGCTGTCACCCTGTTCGGCCTCAAAGCTCATGGTCTGATCTTCGTGTCTGCCCCGGGTGGAGACGATGAGACCCTGGTCAAGGAAGATGTCGGAGACAGAGATGGCCTGGTCCAGCAATCCGCCCGGATTGTTGCGGAGATCAAGGACCATGCCCTTGATCGGCTGTTCAGTCTGCAGGCGGTCCAGTTCTTTTTCCAAGTCGATGGTGGTCTGGGACTGGAAGTTGGTGATCCGGATATAAGCCAGGCCAGGTTCCATGAACACGGCCTTGATACTCTGCAGGGGGATCAGGTCCCGGGTCAGGACGAAATCCTGGAGCTCCTTCCAGCCATCACGGTAGATCGAGACAGTGACTGTGCTCCCCACCGGTCCGCGCAGACGCTTGACCGCCTCTGTGGGAGTCATCTCGCTGGTGGCTTCGCCGTCGATCTTGATGACCTGATCCTTGGCCTTGAGGCCTGCCCGGTCAGCCGGGGTGCCCTCAATGGGAGAGACCACGGTGATCATCCCGTTGACGATGGTGATCTCGATGCCGATCCCGGTAAAACTGCCCCGGGTCTCTTCCTGCAGTTCCTTGAACTCGTTGCTGGTCATGTAGGAGGAGTGGGGGTCAAGCGAGAGGAGCATGCCGCTGATGGCCCCTTCAATGACGTCCTTGATCTTGATCTCTTCCACATAGTTATCTTCGAGCAGCCCCAGGACATTGGCAAAGATCTCCAGCTGCTGGTAGGTCGCACGTTTTCTCTCCTGGATGGACTCTGATTCTGAGGTTGAACTGGTATCAGGAACCGACTCGGAACTGGCCGGGATTGGTGTCAGCAGGAGCAAGATGATGAAAATGATGCAGCAGCTCCTGAAAACTTTGAAAATGACGGACGCGGTGTTGACTGAAAGAAATCTTTTCATGATGGGGGTGCTCGCAGGTGGTCTCCGGATAAAAAAAGAGATGGGCGTGGTGGGGAAAAACACTCTGGCCTGTGGTTCAAAGGATCGGTTCATGGGCGGGTCAGTTTTTTATGGTTGAGCCAGGCAAGTGGGTCCTGTGGTTTCTGGTCCTTACGAATTTCCAGAAGAAGACCGTCTTCCATCAGGGTGGCCGTGGGGCCGCTGCGGCCAATGGCCTCGCCGGTGGAGACCTGCTGCCCCTTCTTGACCAGGATCGTCTCGATCCGGCTGACCAGGGATGAATAGCCGTGGCCGTGGTCAATGATCACGGTGTTGCCGTAGTTGCGCAGATAGGCGGCAAAGCTCACCTGTCCCTCGAAGATGGCCTGGACCGTGGTCCCATGGCCGGTCTCGATGGAGATTCCGGTGGAGACGGCCTTGATGCCCATCCGGTTCTTTTTTTCGTCGCCGAAGCCGACCAGGATGGTTCCGGTCACCGGTGGATTCAGCAGGCCCTTGTTCAGCAGAAACCCCTGCTCCAGGAGTTGGCCTTTCTGGTCCAGGGTGGCGAGTGAGGCAGAGAGACTGTCGGCCGCGCGATCCATTTCCTGCACGGCCTGCTGGTGCAGCCTGGTTTGGGTCCTGATCTGGCTCAGCAGGTCTTGCTGCTGTTCCTTGAGGCGGCTGATTTCATCCTGCTGCTGGTGCGATTCGAGGATGAAGTTGGCCAGGACCTCTTTTTGTCGGTCGACCAGGGTCAGGGCCTCCTGGAGTTCGCTGATGGTGACGCGGTAGCCGGTGATTATGGCCTGGTCGTAGGCCAGCAGGGTGTTGAAGGCATCGTGGAAACTGAGCAGTTCAGGAAAGGTCTCCGAGGAAAAGGCAACATTGGCCGCCCCGATCTTGTCCATGGTGTAATAGGCCTTGAGGCGTTTCTGCAGATGGTCCAGGACGGCCTGTTTCTTGACGCTGATTCGGGCGATTTCTCCTTCCTTTCTCTTGATCAGTTCCTGCTGATCCGTCTGTTTTTCCTCGAGTGTCGTGACCTTGTCCTGCTGCTCGGCCAGCGTCTGTTCCAGGGCCGCAAGTTCGGCCAGGAGGTCGCGTTCCTGCTGCCTGTTGTTGTGGATGGCCTGCTCCTGCTGGCTGATTTCCTCCTGCAGGAGGGTGATATCGGCCTGGCCCTGTTCCAGGTCGTGCTTCAGGGCCTCCTTTTCGGCCTGGATGTTGATCTTCTGCAAAAGGCTGGTGTTCTTGGGCAGCAGTGTGGTCCTGGTCGGGACGAGGGCCAGGTCATGTTTGATTATTTTCTTTTCGGTCAGAATGTCGATCAACGGGGCGGCAGGCGTCGAGGTCAAGAGCAGGAGCCAGGCGCAGGCCGTAAGCGCAGTCAGACTCCTGGCCGAGAATGGGGGCCGAAAGCGGATGGTCATTCCATTGCTCCTTTGCTCCCGGCTTAGATGCGCAGGGCCCGGCGCATGGAGATGTGGCTGGCGATGCCGCACAGGGCCATGGCCGTTCCGATGATGATGGCCAGGATCGGCAGGGAAAGAAAGGTCAGTGAAAAGATGTTCAGGATTGAGGGCCCTGAAAAATGGTTGAGAGTCCACTGAAAGAGCAGGTAAAGGGAGCCAAGACCCAGGGCCGAGCCCATGCAGCCCTGGAGCACTCCTTCCAGGAGAAAGGGGGTGCGGATGTAGCCGTTGGTAGCGCCCACCAGCCGCAGCAGTTCGATTTCGTCTTCGCGGCCGAGAATGGTCAGACGGATGGTGTATGAGACCATGAAGGTGGCGGTCAGGACCAGAAGGGTGCCGCTCAGAAGGACGATGATCGACAGCAGGCGGGTGAAGGCGTAGAAGCGTTCCACCCACTCCTGGCCGTACTGGACCTTGATGGTCCCGGGCAGGGTGTCGAGAAAGTCGGCCAGCAGACTGACCTGATGGAGGCCGCGCAGGTTCTTGAGCGGGGTGACCTCCATGGAAGGCGGCAGGAAGTCGCTGGGGACATCCGTGAGCAGATCGCGGTTCTGGCCCAGTTGTCCTGCAAAAAGATCCAGGGCCTGCTCAGGTGAGATGAAGCGGATCTTCTCCACCCGTTCAAAATCGGTGATCCTACGGCGAAGTTGCTCCTGCATCTCCGGGCCTGGCTCTTCTTCGAGATAGACGATCAGGCGCAGGTCATTGCCCAGACGGCCACCGGCGCTGAGCATGTTGCAGTAGATCAGGTAGAAAAATGAGAAGATCAGGACCGAGAGACTGACCGTGATCAGGGTCATCAGTTGTGAGGTCCAGGTCTGTCTGAGATTCCGGCCCAGTTGACGGAAGACGGCCAGCCAGAAATTCATGCCTGCTCCCCCTTGCCTATCTGCGGGTCTGTTCCCGGGTTCAGGGTGTGGAGCCTGCCCCTGTGTAGTTCCAGGGTCCGGTGGGGGCTGCCCTGATAGATGGCCGGGTCGTGGGTGGCGATGATCAGTGTTGCCCCAGCCGTGTGCCGGCGACGCAGCAGTTCCATGACCCGGACCGTTGTTGTGGTGTCGAGGTTGCCGGTGGGCTCGTCAATCAGCAGCAGTTCCGGGTCGTTGGCCACGGCCCGGGCCAGAGTGACTCGCTGCTGTTCTCCGCGCGAGAGTTCGCCGGCCGGAGTGTCGTGTTTGTCGGCCAGTTGGAGCTGTTCCAGGAGGTCGCGCACGGTTGTGTGGATCTCCTGCGGTTTGCGGTAGGCCACCTCCATGGCAATGGCGATGTTGTAGGCCACGGTCTGTTCGGTCAGAAGTTTGAAGTCCTGGTAGGCCATGCCGATCCTGCGGCGCTGGAGGGCCAGGCTCCGGCCTTTGAGTTTGGTGATGTCACAGCCCGCAACCTCGATCAGGCCCCGGGTTGGTTGTTCCATGGCGGCGATCAGCTTGAGCAAAGTGGTCTTGCCGGCCCCGCTCATGCCGATCAGAAAGAGAAATTCGCCGCGAGGGATGGAGAGCGAGATATCAGAGAGTGCCGTGACCTTGGGTGGGTAATCCTTGGCGACCTTGATCATCTCGACCATGGTCATGGGCAGGGTCGCAGGGGCTGTGGTTTCGGTCATGGCTGGCTGTGGTTGAGGCTGCCTGGTCAATCGGCGGCAAAGATTCTGTCGAAAATGGCCTCGACGGTCTTGATGACCGGGGTCTCATCGGCCAGCTTGAGGTAGGACTCGCCACTCAGTTCCTGATGAATCAGGTCATCAGATGAGGGGATGATGCCGCCCAGGGTCATGCCGGACTGGGCCACGGCCTCGTTGATTTTGTTCTCCAGGGGAGCGGACAAGGGCTGGGGGGCCCGGTTGATCAGGAGGTACTGGCTTTTGACCTCCAGTTTCAGCGGGGTGGTGATGTCTGAGATCCGCTTGGCGGTGAGGATGCCCCGGGCCGAAGGGTCCGAGGTAATCAGCAGGTGATCGATGCTCCTCAAATTCATCCGGCTCAGGTGCTCCATGCCCGCCTCGTTGTCGACGATGATGTAGCGGTAATTGTCGGCCAGTTTGTCCATGGTCATGGCCAGGTGCTGATTGGCGGCGCAGTAGCAGCCCGGGCCGTCCGGCTGGCCCATGACCAGCAGGTCAAAGCCGGTCTCCTCAATCAGGGCCTGGTGGACCTTCATCTCCATAAACTGGTCGCGGGTAATGTGGGGCGGCAGGTCGCCCTTGAGCTCACTGCGGATGGTTCCCAGAGTCAGGCCGACCTTGAGCTCCAGGAGTTCATTGAGGTTGGCGTTGGAGTCGGCATCGACCAGCAGGAGCGGGGTCAGCTTTTTTTTCAGGAGATATCGGGTCAGCAGGGCTGCGGTGGTGGTCTTGCCGGTCCCGCCTTTTCCGGCCAGGGCAATTACTTTGGTCATGGTTGTCTGGTCTGGTTGAGCGATTGTCTCGCTGTGGTTGGGCAGTGGTCTGAATGATTAAATGGAATGATATTATTGGCACTTTAATGAAAGAGCCGGAATCTGTCAAATTAAAGGTGGGCCGTAAGGGCTGAATTCCACTTTCCCCTTGCAACTTGGCCCCTACTTGGTAAATTTAACAGTTTTATCCGAAAGTTCATCGGAGACCATCACTGGCCATGCCGAAGGAACAAACTTTCAGGGTTGGTTGTGGCCGGCCAGTCTGGTCCAGCCATGCTGGTTTATCCGAAAGTTTATCGGAGATCATGACAGACTAACAATAATTGAGATGGCAACGTGACAACGCAGAACGAGACTGAAATGGACTATCGGGATACCCTGAACCTGCCCAAAACCGGGTTCAAGATGAAGGCCAATCTGGCCCAGAAAGAGCCGCAATACCTGAAACGCTGGGAGACCGAAGACCTCTACGGTCGTCTGCAGGAGTATGGCCACGATCGGCCCCTCTTTGTCCTGCACGACGGTCCGCCCTATGCCAATGGTCATATCCATCTGGGGACGGCCTTTAACAAGATCTTGAAGGACATTATCCTGAAATCACGGCGGATGGCCGGTTTTCAGGCCCCGTATATTCCGGGCTGGGACTGTCATGGCCTGCCCATCGAGCATAATGTCGACAAGGATCTGGGCGAGAAGAAAAAGACCATCCCCAAGCTGGCCAAGCGTGGGGCCTGCCGTAAATACGCCGAAAAATGGGTCAAGACCCAGCGTGATGAGTTCAAGCGTCTGGGGGTTCTGGGTGACTGGGACCATCCCTACCTGACCATGGCCTATGATTATGAGGCCACCATTGCCGCCGAGTTCAACCGCTTTCTTCTGTCCGGTTCGGTGATTCGCAACAAGAAGCCGGTCTACTGGTGTTCCACCTGCACCACGGCCCTGGCCGAGGCCGAGGTTGAGTATTACGACCACACCTCACCTTCCATCTACGTCAAATTCCCGGTGGTCGATGATCTCTCGGACATTGATCCGGCCCTGAGCGGTGATCGGATCTCGGTCCTGATCTGGACCACCACCCCCTGGACCCTGCCCGCCAATCTGGGCGTGGCCTTTCACCCGACCCTGGTCTATGCGGCCGTGGCCGTGGGCGATGAGACCCTGATCATGGCCCGTGATCTGGTGGAGAGGGTGATGAGCGAGGCCGGAATCAGTGAGTTTGTGGTCAAGGCAACCTTTGGCGCTCAGGCCCTGGAGAGGCGGAATTGCCGCCATCCCTTTCTGGACCGCAACTCGCTGATGGTCCTGGCCGATTATGTGACCGTGGATGCGGGCACCGGCTGTGTCCATACCGCGCCCGGCCACGGTGCCGATGATTATCAGACCGGTCTGCGCTATAACATGGAGATTCTCTCTCCGGTGGATGATGAGGGCCGCTATACGGCCGAGGCCGGGCCCTATGTTGGACAGCAGGTCCCGGCGGTCAACCGGATCATCAATGAGGATATGCGCGCCTCGGGTGCGCTCCTGCATGACGAGGCGATCCGCCACAGCTACCCCCATTGCTGGCGCTGTAAGAAACCGGTCATGTATCGGGCCACGCCGCAGTGGTTTATTTCCATGGAGGAGAATGATCTGCGGACCAGGGCCCTGGCTGAGATCGAGAAGGTCCAGTGGACCCCGTCCTGGGGCATGCAGCGGATTCAGTCCATGGTCGAGAACCGGCCAGACTGGTGCCTGTCCCGTCAGCGGACCTGGGGTGTGCCAATCACCGTGGTCAGCTGTCGCAGCTGTGGGCAGGTGGTCAAGAGTGCTGAACTGGTCCGTAAGGTCGATGAGCTCTTCCGCAGAGAAGGGGCCGATGCCTGGTTTCGGCACGAGGTCGCGGAGTTTATCGGTGCGAACGCCGTTTGTGCCGGGTGTGGTGGTACCGAGTTTGTCAAAGAGGAGGATATCCTCGATGTCTGGTTTGATTCCGGAACCAGCCATGCTGCGGTCTGTGAGGCTAGGACCGAGCTGCGCTCGCCGGCCGATCTCTATCTCGAGGGCAGTGACCAGCATCGTGGCTGGTTCCAGAGCTCGCTGCTGACGTCCGTCGGTAATCGTGACCGGGCCCCGTTCAAGGGAGTCCTTACGCACGGCTATGTGGTGGACGGCAAGGGCAAGAAGATGTCCAAGTCCATCGGCAACGTGGTCGCTCCAGGCGAGGTGATTGAGAAGTTCGGGGCCGAGATCCTCAGGCTCTGGGTCTCCAGCGAGGATTACCGTGACGATGTCAAGGTCTCGGACGAGATCCTGGCTCAGGTGGCCGACAGTTATCGTAAGATTCGCAATACCATCCGTTACATGCTCAGTAATCTGGGTGACTTTGATTTTGGGCGTGACCGGGTGGCCCAGGCAGATCTGCCCGAGATTGATCGTTGGGCTCTGGCTCGGTATGAGGCCCTGAAGGAGCGGATTCTGGGCGCCTATGAGCGTTATGAGTTCCACTCCATCCATCAGGGGGTCAACTATTTCTGTGGCGTGACCATGAGCGCCTTTTATCTTGATGTCCTCAAGGACCGACTCTACTGCTCTGCCCCGGAATCAGTGCTGCGCCGGTCTGCCCAGACCGTGCTCCATGAGATCCTCGATGGTCTGCTCCGGCTGCTTTCCCCGATCCTCAGTGTGACTGCGGCTGAGTCCTGGGAATTTCTCTATGGTCAGGCCTCTGATGCGCCGCTGGAGGAGAGTGTCTTTTTTGCCGATTTTCCGGCCCTGCTGCCATCTCGTCGTGACCCAGTTCTTGAGCGCCGGTGGGAGAAGCTCTTTGCGGTCCGCTCCGAGATCACCAAGGGGCTGGAGATAGCCCGGCGAAACAAGGTCATTGGTCACCCCCTGGAGGCCGAGGTGCTGCTGGCCGTGGAGGGGGAGTGGCAGGATTTTGTTCAGGCCGAGTGGCAGACCCTCAAACAGATCTCGATCATCTCAGAGCTGTCTGCCTGTGAGGACTTTGCGGCCCTGGGGCTGGAGCCGCTGGTCAGTGAGGAGCTGGCCGGCCTGCGTGTGGCCGTGCGTCCGGCCGCCGGGGGCAAGTGTGAACGCTGCTGGACCCGTTCGCTCAGCGTGGGGCAGGATGTTGCCCATCCCCAGCTGTGCGGCCGCTGCTCTGCGGTCTTGATCGAAATGGGTGATGTGGCAGGGTCTGGCGCCTGATGCGTTTTCTGCTCCTGGCCACCCTGATGATGGTGGTTGACCAGTTGACCAAGCTCTGGGTCCTGAACAACTTTGCCCTCTATGAGTCACTCGAGCTGATCCCTGGATTTTTTAACCTCACTCTGGTGATGAACAGGGGGGCTGCCTTTGGTTTTCTGGCCGGGGTGGACGGGGCCTGGCGCCATTATTTCTTCCTGGTCCTCGGGGTCGTGGCCCTGGTGGTCCTGGTGGTTGCCTGGCTGCGTCTGCGCCAGGCCCATCATCTTTATGCCTCGGCCCTGCCCATGATTGCCGGAGGGGCCGTGGGCAACCTGATTGATCGCTTGCGGCATGGGGCCGTGGTCGATTTTCTTGATCTCTATGTGGGTACGTCCCATTGGCCGGCCTTTAATGTGGCTGATTCGGCCATCTGTGTGGGAGTTGGCCTGTTTCTGCTCGCCAATGTCCTGGAATCCAGGGCCGAAAAAAAGGGGGCCTGACTGGCCTGCTCTGTCCGGGGGCGTGACTCTGGACAGAGACGCCCTCAGTGCCTTGAAAAATTGCCTCCGGTTTGTTTTATCCTGCTTTAATCTAAAGGAAATAATCCATGAAGACAGCTATTCTCTTTCCTGGTCAGGGCTCACAGTATGTGGGCATGGGGCAGGCCTTTATTGACAGTGATCCGGACTGTGCCGCAGTCATGGAGCTTGCCGAATCGGTGTGTGACTTTCCCCTGCGCCGTCTCTGTCTGGAAGGCCCCATGGAGGAGTTGACCCGGGCCGTGCACCTCCAGCCGGCTATCACGGTCACCAATTTGATCTGCTGGCAGGCCTTGCACAAGGCATGGGGCGGGCCTGTGGCCTGTTTTGCCGGACACAGCCTGGGTGAGTATTCAGCCCTGTGTGGTGCAGGTGTTCTGAGTATTGAAGACACCATTCGTCTGGTGACCCGGCGCGGTGCCCTGATGGAGCGTGAGGGACAGGCGAATCCCGGGGCCATGCATGCCCTGCTTGGTCTGACCATGGCTCAGGTGGAAGGTCTGATTGCTGAAAGCGCGGATGCGGGTATTGTGACGGCGGCCAACCATAACACCGAGACCCAGATTGTCATCTCGGGTGAGGGCGGAGCCCTGGCCGTTGTGGGCGAGAAGGCCCGTGAACAGGGGGCTAAGGTGATTCCGCTGCCGGTCAGTGTGGCCAATCACAGTCCTCTGGTGGCCGGTGCTGTACCTGATTTCAGTCAGTTCATGGCCACAATTGATTTTCATCCTCCGCTGATTCCGGTCCTGTTTAATGTCTCATCACGGCCAGAGAAGGCCCCGGCGCAGATCAGGGAGATGATGGCCGGACAGATCGCCTCCCGGGTCCGCTGGTTTGAAATCATTCAGCGAATGCTGGCCGATGGGGTCGACACCTTTGTCGAGGTCGGGCCCAAGACCGTACTCTCCGGGATGATCCGCAAGATCGCCCCCAAGGGGAGCTGTCGAGCCCTGCAGGTCGACACTCCCGAGACCCTGGCCAGGTGCATGGAAGCCCTGGCCTGATCCGCTTCTCGATCGTTTGATTGTATGAACCTTGCACAGATCACTCATCAGATAGCCGCCGGCGAGTTGCTGCTTGACCGCGCGCAGGCCCTGGAACTGGCGAACACGCTTGACACGGAGGAGTTGTGTCAAACCGCTGATCAGGTCCGTCTGCGTCTGCACGGACAGCGTTTCGATCTCTGCTCCATCATCAATGCCCGTTCCGGCCGCTGCTCCGAAGATTGCCGCTATTGTGCCCAGTCGGCCCGTTATCAGACGGAGATTGCCGAGTACGAGGGGGTTGCCCCGGCCGAAGCCCTGGCCCAGGCCAGAGAGCTTGACGCGCGGGGGGTCAGGCGACTTTCGCTGGTCACGGCCGGTCATTCGCTCAGCCTGGAACAACTGGCCGAGCAGGGGCTGATCTACCAGGAACTGGCCCAGGCCACAGATCTCCTCTTTTGTGCCTCCATGGGGTTTCTGACCCCTGAAAAGGCCCGGCGTCTGCGTGAGTTTGGGGTGGTGCGTTACCATTGTAATCTTGAGTCCTGCCGGGAGTTCTTCCCCCGGATCTGCACGACTCACAGCTGGGAAGACAAGGTGAAGACCCTTCAGATTGCCAGGGCGGCAGGGCTTGAGCTCTGTTCCGGCGGCATTATCGGGATGGGTGAGAGCATGGCTCAGCGCCTGGAGTTGGCCTTTGAGCTCCGGGAACTGGATATCCTCTCCATTCCTATCAATCTCCTCACCCCCATTCCTGGTACGCCCCTGGCCGACCTTGAGCCCTTGAGTCCGGACGAGGTCTTTCGCTGCCTGGCCCTGTTCCGTCTGATCAACCCCACGGCCGTGATTCGTCTGGCCGGGGGGCGCGGCCAGCTGGGTGCTGATCAGTACAGCGGTTTCGTCAGTGGGGCCAACGGGGCCATTGTTGGTGATTACCTGACCACGGCAGGCAGTGGTCTGTCTCAGGACCTGGCAGTGCTCTCGGCCCTGGGATTTGACTTGCACCGCGATTGAGAGGGGGGATGACGAGTCGTTATCAGGAACAGCTTTCCCGTCTTGCAACGCGTGGTCGTCTCCGGGCCTTGAAACCGCTCAGTGGGCGGCACGGTTGCCGGGTCTCCTGCGAGGGACGGGAACTGCTCAACCTGAGTTCCAACGATTATCTGGGGCTGGCCGGTGACTCTGACTTGTTAAGCCGCTTTTACGCCGGTCTTGCTCCTGGAGGGCTGGAGCTGGCTGAGCAGTATGGCCTGGGCGCCACGGCCTCCCGTCTCTTGGGTGGCGACTGCATCATGGCCCACGATCTGGAAGACGAGCTGGCTGCAGCCTATGGTCAGGAGGCGGCCCTGCTCTTCAACTCCGGCTATCACGCGAACATCGGCATCCTGCCCGCCCTCTATGGCCGGGGTGATCTGATCCTCTCCGACAAGCTCAACCACGCCTCACTCCACGACGGCCTTCGTCTCAGCCGGGCCGAGCACAGGCGTTTCAATCACGGTGATCATCAGCACCTGCGTCAGTTGCTGATTCAGTCGTCCGGTCGCTATCAGCGGGTGGTGATTGTCAGCGAGTCGGTCTTCAGCATGGATGGTGATGTGGCTGATCTACAGGGCCTGGTGGCGCTCAAACAGGAATTTGCGGCCGATCTCTATCTTGATGAGGCCCATGCCTTCGGGCTCTACGGAGAGCAGGGACTGGGGCAGGCCGCGGCCCAGGGGGTCCTGGGCGAGGTGGATTTGCTGGTGGGAACCTTTGGCAAAGCCATGGCCTCCATGGGTGCCTTTGTTGTCTGTCGCCGGGAGATCCGGGACTATCTGATCAATCACAGCCGGTCGCTGATCTTCACTACGGCCCTGCCGCCGGTGGTCTTGCACTGGAATCGTTTTGTCTTTCATCATCAGCTGGGTCTGGCCCGCAAAAGACAGAGTTTGCAGGAGCTCTCTGATCGTGTTCGTCAGGAGCTGCTGGCCCGGGGCATACCCACGGCCGGCAGGACGAATATCATCCCTGTCCTGATCGGCCAGGACTCGGATGCCGTGCGTCTGGCCGAATCGCTGCGGGAGCAGGGTTTTCTGGTCCTGCCGGTCAGGCCACCTGCCGTGCCCGAGGGGACGGCCCGCTTTCGCCTGTCGCTCACCGCCGAGATGCAGTGGCCAGACCTTGCCCCCTTGCTTGACATTCTGGCTCAGGAGATGCGCGCGGGCAGTGGGACAATTCATGCGCGGTGAGTGGCTGCATCGCCACGGGGCCTCAACCCTGGTCGTCTTCTTCAATGGCTGGTCCATGGATTCAACTCCCATGACCCCTTTGACTGCCCGCGACTGTGATGTCCTGGCCATTTCTGATTATCGCCATCTTGGGCTGGATTGCGATCTGAGCGGATCTGCTGCCGGGTATGATCAGACAATCCTGCTGGCCTGGTCCATGGGGGTCTGGGCGGCGCAAAAGTTTCTGGCAGGACAGTCGCACGTCTTTGACCGGGCCCTGGCCATCAACGGGACGCTTTGCCCCATTGATGATCGGTTTGGTATCCCGCCCGCCCTCTTTGCCGCCACCAGAGAACAGTTTGATGAGAAGGCCCGATTGAAATTTTATCGCCGCATGTGCCGTAAAAAAGAGATTCTGGAACGCTTTCTGGCCCACCGGCCGGCCCGCTCTCTGGCCGGACAGCTGGCCGAACTGATCGCCCTGGAGGCTCAGGTGGAGTGCTGGTCAGCGACCGATGCACTCTATGATCATATCCTGATCAGCGATCAGGATATGATCATGCCCACGGAGAACCAGCGAGCCTTCTGGCAGGTGGACCAGGAACTCCCATCAGCACAAAAGGGGCGGCCGGACCGGAAGATAGTGGAGATTGCGGCGCCCCACTTCCCCTTTTACCGCTGGCAAGGCTGGGACGAGCTGTTGGCTGAAGTCTGGGGGACCGGGTATGCCTGAGTTGTTGAACAAGGCGAGGATCAGGCGGTCATTTCGGCGCAGTCTCATGACCTATGACGAACAGGCCACGGTCCAGAAACAGGCGGGGGAGCGCCTCCTGGATCTGTTGGAGAGCTGCCCACCGGTCACGGTAGACAGGGTCCTGGAGATCGGCTGCTGCACCGGCATCTTGAGCGAACTCTTTTGCCGTCGTTTTGCGCCGGCCACGTTTTTTCTCAATGATCTGGTGGATGAGTTTGTCAAGGCCGTTCCGGCGCGTCTGTCCGGGGCCTGGCAGGGTCATCTTCAGGGGCTGCCCGGTGATATTGAACAGCAGATGTTGCCCCGGGATCTCAGTCTGGTCATTTCCAGTTCGACCTTTCAGTGGCTTGTGGATCTGCCAACCCTGCTGACTCGACTGGCCACGGCCATCCGGCCGGGTGGCCAGTTGGCCATATCGCTCTTTGGCCCTGGAACCTTGTCTGAATTCAAGGCGTTGACCGGTGTTGGCCTCAGGTATCGCTCGCTTGAGGCCATCAGGGCCATTCTTGAGCAATTTTTTGTTATCGAGGTGCAGGAGTCACGGGACGAGCAGCTTTTTTTTGACCATCCCCGTGAGGTGCTGCACCATCTGCGGGCCACCGGAGTGGGCGGAGTGGCTGAGTTTCAGTGGAACAAGGGTCGCCTGCGGCGATTTGAGCAGGACTATCAGACCCGTTTTGGCACCGCGGCGGGAGTGGGGGTGACCTACACGACCCTCTTTTTTATTGCCCGGCGACGGGAAGGTCCAGGGGAGAGATGATGATCCCGCCTGTCATCTGCATCAGCGGTATTGATACCGATATCGGCAAGAGTGTGGCCACCGGTCTTTTGGCCCGCTATCTTTTGTCCCGTGGCCAGCAGGTGATCACCCAGAAGCTGGTTCAGACCGGTTGCAGCGGCCTGGCCGAGGATCTTCTCACCCATCGCCGGATCATGGGGCTGGAGCCCTGCGAAGAAGACCGACAGGGCCTGACCTGCCCCTATGTCTTTGAGACACCCTGCTCACCACATCTGGCCGCTGAACTTGCAGGAAAAGTCATTGACCCGGCTGTGCTCAGCCACTCCACCCAAATCCTGGCCGCGCGTTATGAAACCGTGCTGGTTGAGGGGGCGGGTGGTCTCCTGGTCCCCCTGACCCGGGAGGTGACCCTGCTCGATTATCTGGAACAGCAGGGCTGGCCCCTGGTCCTGGTCAGCAGTCCCCGTCTGGGTTCCATCAATCATACCCTGGCGGCCTTGGAACTGGCCCATGGCCGCGGCCTGCGTGTCCTGGGCATCGTCTATAATCGCTTCCGGGAAGGCGATCCGCGCATTGTGGTTGATTCTGCCCGGGTCTTTCGTCAGGCCTTGAGAGGACACGGTTTTCCTGACTGCGTCATTGACCTCTTTGGGCTGGATGCCTATGATTCAAGCGATACGCATCCTGAGTTCGGTGGCCTGTTTTTGACTGAGGGGCGGAAGTAACTTTCTGAGGAGTCTCTTGTAATATGGTATCTTTTCAGCGAGATTTTAAAAGAGAGGGTTATGGTGGTGAGCTTTGCCCGGTTGGGCCAGGAAGGTCCCTGGCCGGCTATGCTTTGCCCAAAACATGAGCGACGTTCCGCCCCCATGTTTCAGATACGCCGGCCAGGGACCTTCCTGTCCCCACCTCTCTCCATTTTTGGTCAGATACAGAGGTTGGGCGAAATGGTCTTCTTGCAGGAGGCTCCGATTCTGGGAGGAAAACGGTGTGTTCAGCCGGGGGCCTGGTTGCTTAGCTGCTTGGCAGACGTATGAAAGAGTTCTGCGAGTGACAGCCTACTTTGTAAGCAGATCGATGACAAAGTGGGCTGTTGTGTTGTCCGTGTGTGGCACCTTGATATGAAAGTTTATCGGAGACCATGACTGGCCATGCCGAAGGAACGAACGTTCGTGGTTGGTTGTGGCTGGCCAATCTGGATCAGCTATGCTGGTTAGAATTGAAAAAGAGAGGTCCTGGACATGTTGAATGAAAAAATCCCGATTTGTCTCAGCTGTCGTTTTTTCCGTCTGGAAGATGTCTTGTCCGGGCTCTGCCGGGTGGATCGGAGCCTGAAACAGTATCCCATGAAATTGAAGGATGACAGTTGCGTGCAGTGGCAGGAATGTGGCCAGCAATATTATATCCGGACTGGCTGGATCAAGAGTCAGCTGGCCAAAGAAGAACAGGGGACTGCTCCGCTGGATTGAACAAGAACAGATGACACTGATGAACCCTTTAGATTTTTCTGTCTTATTCCCAATCAGAATGATACCATTACTCTGGTCACACCGGCCTGAGCAACCGTTGCCCTGGCTCGTGGCGGAGATGTTCGAAAGGACTTCTCCAGGCGATGGGCCTGATTCTTGGCGGGATGTGCATGGCCGTTGAGATCGAACGCCGTTTTCTGGTGACGGATGAGTCGTGGCGTGGGGTGACCCGGGGACGCTCCATCTGCCAGGGATACCTGAGTGTTGATCCCGAACGGGTGGTCAGAATTCGGATCGAGGAAGGGTCGGCCAGCCTGACCATCAAGGGACGGGGCAACGGTATTGTCCGGCCGGAATTCGAGTATTCTCTGCCACTGGCTGATGGCCGTGAACTTCTCGCGCTTTGTGGTGGCCGGTTGGTGGAAAAGGTCCGCCACAAGATCGACTTTGCTGGTCGTGTCTGGGAGGTCGATGAGTTTCTGGCTGACAATAGTGGCCTGATTATGGCCGAAATTGAACTGGAACAGGCCGACCAACAATTCCCCTCTCCCCCTTGGCTTGGTCTGGAGGTGACTCCAGATTCCCGCTATTGTAACGTCAATCTGGCCTTGAATCCCTGGCTTGGCTGGTCAGGTGTTTCTTGAGTTCGGGAGAGCCTTGGCCCCTTGATCCATTGGCAGGTGTTGAACAATTTTGTCCGGAACCCCCCCAAGGGCTGGAGCGAGCATTTGTTCTCCTGCTGGCAGGAGCGTTCTGTATCTTTGCCCCTGCTACCATTCGGTAGCAAACGTATTTTTAGCCCGTTACCATAAGGTATCGCCTGCGGGTATCACCTGCGCTCTGCCCGGTCCCGGGTGATTCAGACAAAACGTTTTTCCTTTTTTTCCTTTGTGGTTCCAGAGCCCTACTCCTGGGCGATCGTGCTTTGCCTTTTCTGGCCTGCTTATTGCTAATATCTATTTGTAATGGAAATGGACGTTCTGGTTCTGTCTTTAATGGGATGGCCGGGAATGTCCCAGGATGTGCCCCGCAGAGTTCAACACTATTCAACGGAGGAAAATGATGAAGAAAATGTACAAGGTCCTGCTGGTCGGCTCAACACTGACCCTTGCCGCCCTGACCCTGGCAGCCTTTACCACCACGGCCACGGCCAAGACTATGATCAAGAAGGAGGGGATTGAAAATCATAACGAAAAGTGGGCCAAACATTTTCCTCTTCAGTATGAATCCTGGCGTCAGACCAGCCAGAGCGAGCGGATCGATGATATGCTCGCCAAGAAACCGCAGCTGGCTGTTCTCTGGGCAGGGTATGGATTTTCCAAGGATTACAATGCCCCGCGCGGCCATTTTTATGCCCTGCAGGACAATATCAACTCCCTGCGAACCGGCGCCCCGGTGGGCCCGATCACCGGCCCCATGCCCACGGCCTGCTGGAGCTGCAAGTCGCCCGATGTCCCACGGATGATGGCTGAAGTCGGGGAGTTAGAGTACTTTACCGGTAAGTGGGCCAAGTATGGCCACGAGATCGTCAATCCCATTGGCTGTGCCGACTGCCACGACAGTCAGACCGGTGAGCTGGCCCTGTCCCGACCCTTCCTGAAGGCAGGTCTTGAGGCCAGCGGGGTGAATGTCGCTGAGATCACCGGTGATGATATGCGCTCCCTGGTCTGTGCCCAATGTCATGCCGAGTATTACTTCAAGAAGACTCCCTGGACCGACAAGGCCGGGAAGGAACAGGTCGCGGGCGTGGTCACCTTTCCCTGGGCCAAAGGCCTCAGTGCTGAAGCCATGGAAGAGTACTATGATGAGATCGATTTCAAGGACTGGACCCATAAGATCAGCAAGGCCCCCATGCTCAAGGCCCAGCATCCGGGGTATGAGATGTACACCACCGGCATCCATGGCCGGCGTGGAGTCTCCTGTGCCGACTGCCATATGCCGAGCAAGAGCAAGGATGGTCAGCTCTACTCCGACCATAATCTCCAGAGTCCGCTCAATGATATTGGCAATACCTGCCTGAACTGTCATGACCAGCCCGAGGAAGAGTTCCGGACCGTGGTTGAACAGAAGCTTCAACGCAAAGAGCAGTTGATGGCCATTGCCATGGATAATCTGGCCAAGGCCCATCTCGAGGCCGGCAAGGCATGGGAACTGGGAGCGACCGAGGCCGAGATGGCAGCGATCCTCCAGGATATCCGACATGGGCAGTGGCGCTGGGATTATTCCATTGCCAGCCACGCCTCCTTTTTCCATGCCCCGGAAGAGACCCTCCGTCTGTTGGCCGTGGCCAATGAGATTGCCCAGACCGCCCGTCTGAAACTGGTCCAGGTCCTGGCGAAATATGGCGCGGTCGGCTATGCGGCCCCGGATTTTTCCACCAAGGAGAAGGCCCAGGCCATTGCCGGTGTCAATCTGGCCCAGCTGGTGACCGAGAAAGAGCAGTTCAAGGCCACTCTGCTCCAGGAGTGGAATAAACAGGCGGTCAAAAATGGGACTTTGAATATGGAGTCCCGGAAGGGGATGAGCGATAAAAGCTCCTACTCCAAGTAAGCAGGAGGGGTCAGGTCGAATAGTCTCGGGAGGAGATGGGCCTCACGAATGACGGCCTGACCCTTTCTGTTCACCTTGAAAAGAGCTTCATGGAACAGTGGTGTCATTATCTGTTTGATTTGAACTGTATATCCGGCTGTGGCCGTGAGAAGGCAACGCCCCGGTTGGAATGATTTCTGGCCGGGGCGTTGTGCGTTGGGGGCAGCCCTGTTTCTGTCAGGAGAAATTACGCATGGCGGCGCGGACCTTCTTGAGTTCCCGGCGATAGCGTTCGGCGTCACCGTAGTCAAAAAAATTCTGGTAGCGGCTGTGGATGGCCCTGGTTCGGCGGGCGTGTTTGATCGGGCACCAGTAGAGCTCGGTTCGGGCCGCGATCTCCCGGATATAGGCGATCAGGCCGTTAAAATAGGCGCAGTAGCTGCAGTTGATCTTTTCGATCCAGTTCAGGTAACTGAGGTAGTGGCGGTCAAAGACAATATAGTTGCTGCGTTTGACTTTGGGGATGTTGTAAGCGGGGAAGCAGACAAACTGATAGAAAGAGACCACCAGGTCCAGAAGCAGGGTCGGCGGCAGACAGGCCCAGATAAAGGGAGCGGTGAGGATGTTGACCAGGGCCGCGTGGCGCAGGTAATAACGGGCTGTTTCCAGAAGGTAACGGTGGCGGCGCCGTATGGCCTGTTCGAAATAGACCTTTTTGTTTCTGATCTCGTACGAGTATTCGGCCTCTTTTTGCTGGAGTTCAATGATCAGTTCTTCTTCCATCGCTCTGATGGCGGCGATCAGTTCCTGCAGGCGATCGTTCATGGGAAGTCCTTGGTTAAAGTGAAAAGGAAGGTGTACCAGCTCCTGGCCGCATGAGGGGCTGGCAGGTAGGATTCGTCGGTGGGATTATTCAGTTTTGCCCCGTCGCCGTTGGCAAAGGCGGTAGGTCGTGATCAGCAGGACCCCGGCGATATTGGGGAACCAGACCACGGGCTGGCTCCAGGCGATGCCGTCAAAGAACCAGTTGCTGAGTGGATAGAACAGCTTGGTGGGAAAATAGTAACGGGTGTGGAAGGGGATGTCCAGCAGGATATGGAAGGGCCAGGCCAGCATGGCCACGGCCACTGACTTTTTCCATCGCCAGACCAGGGTGGTGAGCAGACTGGCGATGAGCAGACTGTGGCTCAGGTCGTAGAGGAAAAAACACCAGCCCGGGATGATCTCCAGGGGCGGTTTGCCGGGGCTGTAATTGTTGGTGACCACCCGGATCAGGGCAAAGGCCCCGAAGCTGACCAGGTCGGGCATGGCCCCGAAACCCAGGGCCAGCCAGGGGCGGGTGCGGCCGAACAGGCCGTATCCCCAGAGGCTGTGGCTGATAATATCCATGGCAGGAGTGATCGTTGCTGATGCGTCATTGTAAAGTGCAGCTTGGTTCTGTAGTCTGACTATAGCATACGGATCATATTTGGTCGCCAGCTAACCAGCATGGCTGGACCAAATTGGCCAGCCACAACCAACCAAGAAAGTTCGTTACTCCGGCATGGCCAATCATGATCTCTGCTGAACTTTCATATAAATGACCCCGGGGCATGAATGAAAAGAGATGTGGCAAGGAAGAGGTGTGAAGAGGAAGGTCCCTGGCCGGCGTATCTGAAACATGGGCGACGGAACGTCGCTCATGTTTTGGGCGAAGCATAGCCGGACAGGGACCTTTCTCTTCGCACCGGTCAGGCTCACCACCATGGATCTCTGTCCTGGAATCTCGATGAATCATTATGATTCTTCAAGGGAGTCCAAGGCCGCAGACCAGAGGATTAATGCTAGAGGGGAGAGTTTGACATTGCTGGTCGACCGTACTCTACGGGGCCTGGTATTCCGTTGACAGGAGTGTGTGGAGTCCCGGACGAGTCCGGGAAATTATTCATTGTTTCATTGATCAGGGGAGGAAAAATGAACAGATTACGGACAGCGTTTGGACTCGGGGTACTGGCCCTGTTGGCCAGCAGTGGAGTGGCGGGAGCAGCAGACAGCTGTGTTGACTGTCACAGTGAAATTTCACCGGGGCAGGTCCAGGATTGGAAATCGTCCCGCCATGCCGAGAATGACATCTCCTGCGCCAGTTGTCACGGGGAAGCCCATACCACGGCGCAGGATTCCAGCAAGGCGGTGATGCCATCGGAAAAGGTCTGTGCCGAGTGTCATGAGGAGCAGTTTACCTCTTTCAGCCATGGTAAACACAATTTCGGCTGGTCTTCGCTCAATGCCATTCCAGCCACCCATATGGCCCCTGATGAGTTGATCGAGGGTGGGCGGGGCTGTGGCGGCTGTCATAACATGGGCATCAAGACTGAGGCCCAGATCAAGGATCAGCTGGCCAAGGGCTACCGTTATCAGACCAATTCCTGTGATGAGTGTCATACCCGGCACAGCTTTTCCAAAAAAGAGGCACAGGACCCCCATGCCTGTCAGCAATGCCACATGGGCTATGATCATCCGCAGTGGGAGATGTGGTCCAGTTCCAAGCACGGGTCCAGATATTTTGCCAAACTGGCGGGGAACCTGCCGGACAGCTCAGCCGTTCCCACTTGTCAGACCTGTCATCTCCCTGACGGGACGCATGAGAATCACACGGCCTGGGGATTTCTCGGTGTCCGTCTGCCGCTGCCGGAAGACAAACAGGAGGCAGCCGACCGGGTCACGATTCTTAAGGCCCTGGGTGTCCTGAATCCTGAGACCGGGGCGGCTACTCCGATCCTGGATGCGGTCAAGTCCGTGGATATGGTCCGTCTGGACCAGGCCTCATGGGAAAAGGAGCGGAATAAGATGCTGAAGACCTGTACCCAGTGTCATTCCGAGAGCTATGCCCGAGAGCAGCTGGAAATGGGTGATGCCATTCTCGGCAAGGCCGATCGACTGATGGCCGAGGGGATTGAGACCGTGGCCGCTCTCTATAAAGACGGGATCATCAAAAAACCTGAGGGCTATCCCTTTAACTATCCGTTCCTGTTGAGCTTCATGCATACCAATGGCGCGGCCTGGAATGAGAAGCTGGATGACCTCTCGCATATCGACCAGGTCCTGCTCAGGATGTACATGAAACACCGGATGCGTGCCTATCAAGCCTTTTTTCATGTCAATCCGGATTATGCCTACTGGTACGGCTGGAACATGATGACCGAGGACCTGGGCGAAATCAAGGAGTTGGCCAAGATCCTGCGGGCGACCCATAAATGATGGCGTCGTAACAATTTCTGCGGATTCATCCGCAGAAAAGATATCTGGTTCGGGGAGGGAGTCTGCTTTCTGGGCTGGAGAGGAAAAAAAGGGGGGGTGAAATCCAGGTGCGGGTCTCACCCCCCCTTTGCGTGGGTTTACCAAAATATTTTTTTCAGGTCCTGTAGTCGAACAGGAAAAAGATACCTCTATGGGCGGATGATTCGCAGAATGGTCTCGCGGTTATTGGTCTTCTGGTTGAGAAGGATGGCAAAGGGCTGGGCCTGACCATCCAGGGGCAGGTAGCCGGCATAACAGTAGACCCCCTTCATGGTCCCTGACTTGAGGGGGATCGAGTCCTTGCGGGACAGCAGATCCCTGTGGGCGAAAAAGTGTTCCAGGACCCGGACCATGGCCCGGGCAGTACTCAGGTTTTCGGGTGACAGGCCTGAGCCTTCCACCAGGTAAAGCTCACCGGATGAGAGGTTCAGCCGGTTCTGAAGAAAGCCCTTAATGGTTTTCCTTCCCTTGGCCCAAGTGGCTGGACCGCCCTGGGCCTTGGCGCCACAGGCGAGAAAAAGCTGGTTGGCGATAAAGTTGCTGGAGTATTTGAGCATATCGCGGATCAGCTCACGGACTGTTTTGCTTGAGTGGTGGCTGAGCAGCAGTCGGGCCCCGTCCGGAACAGGTCCTGTGCGCAGGCTTCCTTGTGCGGTGATCCCATTTTGGGCCAGCAGGGCCAGAAACAGCTCGCCGCTGTAGCGCAGGGTGTTGGAGATCTGCCCGTTACCCGGGTAGGCCTCCACGTTAACCCGATGCCAGCCGGGTTTCAGGTGGCGGCCGATCCTGCGGCTGAGATCAAGGGTCGGACTCTGCGGCTCACCGCTGCGGACCTCTCCATGGTTATTGACGATCAGGGGCAGGGAATTGTAGTTGACCGCCAGGCTGCTGCCGGGTGCGTCATAGGGATTGGGCGAGTTCTCCGAGCCAGGCACCGGACCCTCCAGAGCAAAGGCCGAATCATCAAGAATCAGGTCCTTGATCTGTCTGACTCCCAGTTGGTGCAGGTTCTGGCTGATGCGGCTGATCTCTTCTGAGGTGAGGCTGGGGTCGCCGCCGCCTTGGACATAGAGATTGTCGGCTTTATCCTGGTAGATGCGGGTGGTGAACTGATGTTCACTTCCCAGAATTTCCAGGGCGGCCAGGGCCGTGACCAGTTTGACGGTTGATGCCGGAATAAACGGGGTGTCAATGTGATAACCACGAACAATGCGGCCATTCTGGCTGAGCAGGTAGCCGCCATGCTCAATCAGCAGGGCCGCCGAGTCGGTTTCATGGGTCAGGGCCAGGGCCGGTCGAAAACAAAAGAGCAGACTCAGGATGAGCAGGGCAGAAGCGAGCAGGATGGTGAAGAGAGGGCGCCACATGGTAGGGACTGGATCCCGCACCCTTGCCTCCTTGTTAAAAGGGAAGGATGCGGGAAGATGTGATTTTATCCGAAAGTTCATCAGAGACCATAACTGGCCATGCCGAAGAAACAAACGTTCATGGTTGGTTGTGGCTGGTCAATTTTATCCAGCCATGCTGGTTAGATTTTGGGCAATTTAGCCAAAGATCTGGCAATGTCTTCTTCCGGGTATTCGTAGTTGTGCAGTTGACCGGAGAAGTATTTATCATATGAGGCCATGTCGATCAGGCCGTGGCCTGAAAAATTGAAGAGGATGGTCTTGGGCTCATCCTTGTCACGCATGGCTTCGATGATCGCCCCGCGGATGGCGTGGCAGGTTTCGGGGGCCGGGATGATGCCCTCGGTCCGGGCAAACAGGACTCCGGCCTCGAAGCACTCGAGCTGGTGAACCTTGACCGGGTCGATAATCTTTTCCCGGACCATGGCTGAGACGATCGGGGCCATGCCGTGATAGCGCAGACCACCGGCGTGGATGCCGGGTGGGATGAAGTCATGACCCAGGGTGTACATGTTGAGCAGAGGAGTCATCTGGGCCACATCACCAAAGTCGTAGGCCAGTTTGCCCATGGTCAGTGACGGGCAGGAGGCAGGCTCCACTCCCACAAAGCGGATCTTTTTGCCTTCAAGGTAATCCGGAAGAAAGGGACCGGCCAGGCCGGCAAAGTTGGAGCCACCGCCGCAGCAGCCGACAATGACATCCGGGTAGTCACCAGCGATCTCCATCTGTTTTTTTGCCTCAAGGCCGATGATTGACTGGTGCAGGATGACATGGTTTAAAACCGAGCCCAGGGCATACTTGGTGTCATCCCGGGAGGCAGCGTCTTCCAGGGCCTCGGAAATGGCGATTCCCAGAGAACCGGCGGTGTCGGGATATTCGGCCCGGATCTGGCGGCCGATCTGGGTGTCTTCACTGGGGCTGGAAACGATCGAGGCCCCGAAGGTCTGCATCATGGATTTGCGGTAGGGCTTCTGGTCAAAGGACACCCGGACCATATAGACCTTGCATTCAAGACCGAACTTGTTGGTGGCAAAGGAAAGGGCGCTTCCCCACTGTCCGGCTCCGGTCTCGGTGGACAAACGCTTGACCCCTTCACGGCTGTTGTAATAGGCCTGGGCCACGGCGCTGTTGGGCTTGTGGGAGCCCACGGGTGAGACCCCTTCGTTTTTGAAATAAATTTTGGCCTTGGTGCCCAGGGCCTGCTCCAGGGCCCGGGCCCGGACCAGAGGAGAGGGCCGCCAGATCTTGAGCACCTCCTGGACCTCTTCCGGGATGTCGATAAAACGCTCCTGGCTCATCTCCTGCTCAAGCAGCCCCATGGGAAAGACGGCCCCCAGTTTTTCAGGGCCCATGGGTTGCATGGTTTCAGGGTCAAGAGGGGGGAGTAATCCACCTGGCAGGTCGGGGGCCACGTTGTACCATTGGGTCGGCATCTGGTCGTCGCGGAGGACTATTTTCTTGTTCATCTCATTTGCTCCTTTTTTGTAGTGAACCACTCTGGATGAATGATCAGGGTTGAAAATATATGCTGAATGTAATTATTCACTGTAATACAAAGGAATAGCCATAAACCGGGAACTGTAACTGGTCATCAGTGCGCCAGGATCGTTCATTCTGGACTTTGAAGCATACTTGTGTATGCGAAAAGGTCAGAATGGGCGAAGATGGGGTGCCGCTGAACAGTTACCTCTTGTTTACCATGGGCCTGATGTCTTGTGCAACGATTTGTGCAGTTGTTTTGTAACTCTCCCGTTCATGATTGGTTGTGGCTGGCCATTTGGGTCCGGCTATGTCTGGTTACGTTGTTGAGTCCGCCTGTTCGGTCATGGCCTGGCAGGTCGTCTTCAGGACCTGGCAGCTGCTGGTGGTGTGGTCATCCAGGCCAATGACCTGGGAGAGAAAATCCTGCGGCTTGATGCCAGGTTGACCGGCCGTTGAAATCAGCTCCAGCTCCAGAGTGTCTGGGCCCGTCATCCGGCCCTGACTGACCAGTGGCCGGATATCAACGGCCTTGGTCTTTCCTTTGCGGGTCCGGCTGAGCAGGTGGCTGCCACTGGCCAGGAAGGCCATGAGGCGAGTTGACTCCTCCTGGGAAAAGGGGCGGGGGCAGGTGATGGTATAGCCGATCAGCAGAGATTGGGAAAGTTTGCCGCTGTGCAGGGCAATGCCCGTGACCATCAATCCTTCCGGCAGCTGACAGTTCAAATCCTCTGTTGTCTGGTGCGGGTTGTCCAGGAGAGCGGGCAGGTCCATGATGAAGTATTCACACAGGCTTTCGGTCCCCACGGGCATGGCCGGGCCAAAGGAAATCTTGGGTGAGGGGTTGAATCCCTGGGAAAAATGGGTTTCAAGCCCGGCCCGTCGAACGACCCTGAAGATCAGCTGCAGGATTTCCAGATGGCCAAGCAGACAGATCTTTCCCAGCCGCTGGTAGGTTACCTGGTATTTGAAATGGCCGGGCTCTGTGACCTGGACCTGTTGAGCAGGTTTCTGCGAAGGGACGGCAGGAATCTGTTTCGGATTCTGGACCACGGGTCTAAGGGTCTTGAAGTCACAGAGGCCGCAGAGCTGGCAGCCGTGGTAGCGGCAGTCCGGTGTGTAGGCCTCTTCCTGGGCTTTGGTTAATTCCTGCTTGAGGAAGTCGGTGCTGATCCCGCTCTTCAGGTGCTGCCAGGGCAGGATTTCGTCCAGGTCACGTGGGCGCAGATAGAAATCGAGATCGAGGCCGCAGTCCTTTTCGGCCGCCTCCTGCCAGAGCTTGAGCTGGAAGTGGTCTGACCAGCCGTCGAGCCGGGCCCCTCTGTCCCAGGCCTTTTCCAGGAGGCGGGCCAGTCGTCGATCGCCCCGGGAAAAGACCCCTTCGAGAAAGCTCTGTTCCGGGTCATGCCACTTGAGGTTGATGTTCTTGCGGGGCAGGATGGCCTTGAGACGGCGGATGGCCGTATAACTTTCCGCCATGGTCATCTGTGCTGCCCATTGAAAGGGGGTATGGGGTTTGGGGACAAAGGTGCCGATACTGACCGTGATCTGGCGTCGACCTGGACTGCCGGCACCGGCCGCCAGGGTCTTCTGGGCCAGGTCGCTGATGGCATCGATGTCTTCCGGGGTCTCGGTGGGCAGGCCGATCATGAAGTAGAGTTTCATCACCTTCCAGCCAAGTCCGTAGGCGTCGCGACTGGTGGTCAGCAGGTCCTCTTCGGTGATTCCCTTGTTGATCACCCGGCGCAATCGTTCACTGCCGGCCTCCGGGGCCAGAGTAAAACCGGTCTTGCGCACCCGTTTGATCTGATCCATGACCCCCTGGGTCAGGGTCCCGACCCGCATGGAGGGCATGGCCACGGACACGTATTGGTCGGCAAAGCGGTCCATCAGTGAGGGCAGGAGCTGGTCAAGACAGGAGTAATCTCCGGTGGAGAGCGAGAGCAGGGCCAGCTCGTCAAAACCGCTGTCGCTGATGCCGGTGTCAACCAGTTCCATGATCTGTTCAGGGCTGCGTTCGCGGACTGGCCGGTAAATGACCCCGGCCTGGCAGAAGCGGCAGCCGCGGGTGCAGCCACGGGCAATCTCAACCCCGAGCCGGTCATGAACGATCTTGCTGTTGGGGACAAGAGGGTGGGTCAGGTGGTCGATGCGGTTCAGATCGGGCAGGACCCGCCGTGTGACTGATGCGCAGGCAGGCGAGTTCGGGGTGATGGCGGAGATCCGGCCCTGATCGTCATATTCGGGGCTGAAGAGCGAGGGGATATACACTCCGGGGACCTGGCTGAGTGTCTCCAGCAGCTGTTCCCTGGGCCAGCCCTCTTTTTTGGCCTGCCCTGCAATTTCCGCGACTTCGATGATACCCTCCTCGCCATCACCGAGGAAGATGGCATCAAAGAAGTCGGCCACCGGTTCCGGGTTCATGGAACAGGAGCCGCCGCCCAGGAGCAGTGGAGAGCCGTCCTTGCGATCCTTGGCGTACAAGGGGATGCCGGCCAGTTTGAAGATGGTAATGATGTTGCTGTAACAGAGTTCGTAGGGCAGGGTGATGCCGATGATGTCAAAATCAATGAGTGGGCGGCCGGATTCAAGGGCGGTGAGAGGCTCCTGCTCGGTGGTCAGGAGTTGTTCCAGATCTTTGTCCGGGCAGTAGCTGCGGTCGGCCAGCATCTGTTCCTGGCCGTTGAGCAGGTGGTAGAGGATCTGCAGTCCCTGGTGGGACATGCCTATTTCATAGAGATCCGGGAAGACAAGAGCACAGTGGATTTGGGCCTGGTCCCAGGGTTTACCTACGGCGTTGTGTTCAAGGCCCAGATAGCGGCCGGGTTTATTGACAAGGGAAAGAAGATTGTTCACGGGAATCCTGTTGGGCGGTTAATGGTTGATGGCGGTCTGCTCTCTGCTACACAGTTGCTGAGATGGTATGGTGCATGGAAGTCCTGAATGGTTTTCGGCTGACGTCAGGGCTGAGCAAAACATCCATGACAACCACTTCATTTACTGAAAAGAGGTTGACTTTTCAAGAGAAGATGATGTATTCAAAATAGATAGACTCATACAAGAGAGAGGTGGCATTATTTGGGTCGACCCTGTTGTAGCGTATTTTTCAGGTCGGCGCTTCTCCTCTGTTTCAAAACGTGTTCTGATCCATCCCTCCAATTATTATGAAATTATTGGATAACCAGGCGTTTGAATAACAAAAGGTTTCGATAAAAAAGGTACATGACATGAAACTCCTTAAGATTCTCTGTTTGCTGGCGGTGTTTGTTGTCCCCTGCTTTTCTCAGGCTGCTGCCGCAGACTCTCAGGCCGCGCTGCAGGAAGTGATTTTTCAGACGACCAATGGGCAGCAGGAGATGATCAACTTCAGGTTGAGCGGTACGTATTCTCCCGAGGTCTCTATGCTCAAGGGGCAGCGTCCCCGGCTGATTTTTGATTTTATCGGAGTGCCGGCCGCGGCCACCATTCAGAGCCGGATTGAAACCCGGGGCCGCATGATCTCCCGTGTCCGGCTTGGTCGCCATACCCGGCCAATAAAGACCCGGGTCGTTATCGATCTGGTGCCTGGTTATGAGTATGACTATCGACAGATGAATGGAGCGGCCGGCCAGTTGAGCTATGCCGTGTTCTATCGTGGGTCTCAACCGGCTCAGGTCCAGCAGCAGATGGCCCCGGTCACCCCGGTCTGGCCGCAGCCTCCCCAGAAACAGGTTGTTGAAGTTCCTCAGATGCAGCAGCCAATCGTGCCGAAGACGTATCAGCCTCCGGTTGTTCAGGAAAGACCACCAGTTCCGTCCATTCAGCAGCCCTTAACCCGTATGCCGGATCAACCGTTCAGCGGCAACCTTGTTGTCATCAGTGATATCTTCTTCGGGAACACCTCGAGTGAGGGTGAAATGGTCCTGTTCAAGCTCAATGAGTTTGCGCCACCGGTTGTGACCTCCAGTGAGGTCAATGGGAAGTTACAGGTTATCTGTGAGTTTTCCCGCAGTCAGGTGGCAGAAAATGTCTCCAAACTCATTCCGGCCAGCGGCAAGTATGTCTCTCTGATCCGGGTTGAGGATTCACGGAATCCGGATAAGGTCCGGGCCATTATTGATCTCACCGGAGACAAAAATTATCAGCTTAAGCAGGTCTTTTTCAAGGAAGATAATCTCTTTGCCTTGATTGTTAATCCTCGTCAGTAGGAGTAGGCGTCTGCTGGTTCGGGTGAGTGTATCGCCTGAATGAACAGGCAGAATTTTGTCCGTATGCTTGGCCCGGCAGGAACGGGAAGGTTCCTGTCCGACTACGCTTCGCCCGAACCATGAACGACTTATCCGTCGCCCGTGGTTCAGATACGCCGGTCAGGGAACTTCCTGTTCCTGCCCCTTTTCCTTTCTGGTCAGATCAATCGATTTATGGTTAGACCGTCAGTAAAGAGTTTTCAAACGTGATCGAAACTCCCTCCTCTGCTTGTGCCTGAGGGAGTTTCTTGCCTGGATTTCAGGGCAGGATCTGTCGGGTAAACGAATCCGGAATCTGGATGGTGAATTCTTTCGAACTGAGCTTGGACGGACCGGGTGTGACCCGGCTCAGTCTGATGCTCAGTCCTGCACCGTACGGCAGGTCGCTGATTTTAATGGTTTTGGGCGGTTGACAGGCCTGTTCCTGGTCCCGGTCGCCATAGCTGATGGTGGCCATGGCCTGACGCTCACTGTTGAGAATAACCCGGGCCAGAATTTCCTGTGTTGCAGGGTCGATCAGCATCCGGCTGACGATCTTCTCTTTCCTGATGATCTCCTTGATCACCAGCCAGTATCCCCGCTTCTCCCTGTCCCATCCCAGAGGTTGTACTGTTTCGATTTGTGAACCGAGTCGGCCACTCAGCCAGTTCCCCAATTCAACCTGCTCGATTGCGATCCCGTATTGTCTGACCAGGGCTTTAAGAGCTCCTTCCATGGTCTGGGCCGCCGGGATGTCAATGGCCTGGAACTGTGTGCTGTTTGAGGTCAGAATAAAGAGGGGCTGGTTGAGAGGGGACAGGGCCACGGCCTTGACAAAATCCGGAGCCAGCAGGTGCAGTGAACCGTTCAGCTTGATGCTGGTGGCCGGGGCCTGCCAGTGGAAAATGGCCTGGGCTGTGAGCCCTTGCGAACATTTCTGTTCCTGTTGCTGGATATCGTGGACCAGCTGTTCGAATTGGACCTCCGCCTGGTGTGAGTCGGTGGAGTCCCACGGTCTGCCGGCGCAACCCTGTATCAGGACCAGGAGCAGCAGGAGTACGGTAAGAGCGGGAGAGGGGAAGGTTCCGGTCTGGAGATCAGAGCGCATTCAGCTTGTCCTGGATCTTTTGTTTTGCTTTGGTGTCATCGAGCAGTTCCAGGGCCTTGCGGTAGGCTTCAGCCGCCTCGTCTGCTTCCAGTTGTTTGTGCAGGACGTCACCCAGGTGTTCATGGATATACGGGTCATCCGGGGTCAGGATCAGGGCCTGTTCAAGTTCGGTTCGGGCGCGGTTGATGTCGCCCAGGCGGAAGTAGACCCAGCCAAGACTGTCATGGATATAGCCGCTGTCGGGTAGCAGTTCCATGGCGTGCTCGATGTAGGTCAAGGCCTGTTCGAGGTTGATATTGCGATCGGCCCAGGTATAGCCGATGTAGTTCAGGGCCTCGGCGTGATCAGGGTCCAGGCCAATGACCCGGCCCATGGTGGCCAGGGCATCATCCACCCGTCCCTGTTTGTTCAACACGATCCCGAGGCTGAAATGCAGGCTGGGATCGTCCGGGTACTGGACCAGGGCCAGGTCCAAGGTCTCACGGGCCTTGTCCAGTTGATCCTGGTCCATGTAAAATGAGGCCAGCAGGCCAAAAAACCCGGGAGGGGCACTGTCTGCGTTGGCGGTCACCTCCTTGAGGAGTGCCAGGGTCTCGGCACGTCTGTTGCTCTCAGTAAGAATCCTGACCTGCAGATAGAGTGCATCCTCGTACCTTGCGTCTTCCTGATCGATCTGCTGGAGATGGCCCAGGGCCTGGCTGAGTTTTTTCTGGTGCTGGCGGATAATGGCCAGGGTATAGCGGGCTTCAGCCGATTCTTCCCGGGCCAGGAGCTGTTCGAGGATCTGGGCTGCCTGTTCGTCCTTGTTGGTCCGGAGCAGAAGCCGACTGGTGATCAGGTCAATACTTGTGGGGTTGGGACTGGTCTGTCGCAGCTTCTCCAGCTCATCCAAGGCCTTTTGTTCACCACCCTTGAGGAGCAGGGTCTGAATCAGGCCCAAAGCGGCCCGATCGTCCTCGGGGTTGTTCCAGTTTAATTCACGGTAGAGCTCTTCTGTTCGGACGGTATTGTTTACCTGGCTGTAGAAATCAATCAGCTCATACGCCAATTCAGGTGACCAGTTCAGTTGAAAGGCCTTCTCGTACCAGATGGCCGCCTGCTTCGAGTTTTTGTCCTGGCTGTAGAGACGAGCCAGATAGAGGTGGGCAAAATAGGAATCTGGTGTTCGTTTGAGGACATTCTGGAACAGGATTCTGGCCTCTTTCTCACGTTTCTGCTGGGTGTAGAGATACCCCAGAGAGAGAAGGGCGGTCTCGTTTTCCGGTTCCAGCTGGATTACCGCGCGGTAGAGATCAATGGCCTCATCGTAATTCTTGCTGTGGATATGCAGTCGGGCCAGGAAGAGCTGACTGTCGATATCGGTGGGATTCTCGGCAATGGTCGTGTTGAGCAGCTGGATGGCCGCCTCTTTGTGACCCAGTTTGAACAGCAGGGCCGGAAGCTTGTCCCGGGCCAGGCTGGACTGTGGGTCACAGGTCAGGGCTCGTTCATAGGCCAGTCGTGCCTCGTTGTACTGACGATTCCGCTCGGCCTGTACGCCCTGAAGAAAGGCGGCGTACGCGCAGGCGCGGGGGCTTGGCAGGACCTCGCTCTGAACTGGGGTGTCTGGAGACGACTGGGAGAGCGACTCTGGTGGTGCTTCTGCAGGGGAGGGTGAGAGATTGGCGCAGCCACCAATGCTGAGAAGGGCGATCAGCAGCAGACTCAGGAGCAGTGGACTGCTGTGGTTCATGATCGCTCTCCTGAAAACTGGCAGCTGAGCAGATCCTGGACCGCGGCCAGCACCTGTTTCTGGATTTCTGTAATGGTGCCATCTGCCTGAATCCGCTTGATGTAGGGAAGGTCGAGGCTGTCGAAGAGGGCTGCGACCCGGCTCAGGTTGTCCTCCTGTTCAAAGTCGTTTAGCTCTTCCCCCCGACCGCTGGTGATTCTGTGGGTCCCGGTCTGGGGCGATGCACAGAAGATCAGGGCCAGGTCCGGTCTGGGGGCAAAGTCGTTCAGGGCCAGTATTGCCTGGGGATCAGAACCGGCCGCTCCCTGGTAGGCCACGGTGGAGAGAAAGTACCGGTCACAAAGGACAATCTTTCCCTGCGCCAGGGCCGGTGCGAGCAGGCGTTCCACATGGTCCCTGCGGTCATCCAGAAAGAGTTCCAGTTCCATTTCAGGGGTCATGGCATCCCGCTGACTGAACAGGGCCCGCAGTTTTCGGCCAAAGGGACCGTCGGTGGGTTCACGAGTGGTCACAACCGGGTAGGCTTGCTGCTCAAGGGTCTCAGCGAGTAACCGCAACTGGGTCGACTTGCCGCTGCCGTCGATTCCTTCAAAGACGATCAGGATTCCTTTCTGGAGTAATGGGGACATGGTCTCTGATTCCGGGTCTTCCCTGGGACTCAAGGTGTTGGGTTGAAGTTGCGGCGATTGTACTCCATCCGGATGGCCAGCTCAATGGCGGCAGCCAGGCTTGAGGTCGCAGCCTTGCCCTGGCCGGCGATGTCGTAGGCGGTGCCGTGATCCACAGAGGTACGAATGAAGGGCAGGCCAAGCGTGACATTGACCCCGTCGCTGAAGTGAAGCAGTTTAAAGGGAATCAGGCCCTGGTCATGATACATGCAGACCACGGCATCAAAGGCCCCACCGGCCGCCCGGTGAAAGACGGTGTCAGGTGGAAAAGGGCCGCTGATTGTGATCCCTGCAGCCTGGGCCAGGCGCACGGCCGGCAGGATGATCTCATCCTCCTCATGGCCAAAAAGTCCACTCTCGCCGCCATGGGGGTTGAGTCCAGCCACGGCGATCCGGGGCTGATGGATGCCAAAGTCCTGTTGCAGGCTGGCATGGGTGATCATGATCAGATCTACTATGCCCCGGCTGGTCAGCAGTGTCGGCACCTCAGCCAGAGCACAGTGAATCGTGGCCAGTGTCACTCGCAGACGGGAGCCGGCCATCATCATCACCGGTTGGGAACTGTGGCTGAGATGGGCAAGCATTTCGGTGTGGCCGGGGAAATGATAGCCCGCGTCGTGCAGGGCTGCCTTGGAAATGGGACAGGTCACCAAGGCCGAAAAAACTCCCTCTTTGATGAAGTGGACGGCCTGCTCGATGGCGGTGGCCATGGCCTGCCCGGTCTTGATTGTCGGCCGGCCCCAGACCAGATCCTCGGGTGTGAGGCGGGAGGTTTCAAGGACCGGGATTTCACCAGCAACCAGTTCCTGCCCGGGCCGCCAGGGTTTGAGTCTGGCGGGGATCTCTAGAGTGGCCGCACAGTGCTCTAGGACCCCGAGATCACCGATGACCACCATGTTGCACGTCTGGTCCGGGGCAGACGTGGCAAAATATTTAAGGATGATCTCCGGGCCGATGCCCACCGGACAGCCCATGCTGATGGCAATCTTGCTCATGTGCTCCACGTAAATGTCTTTTCCGGAATGGGCTGGCTCAGCCATTCTCTTTCATACGACGCCTGAGTTTCATACTCTGCTGCTGGCGTTGATACTGAGCCGGGCAAGAAATATCAAGGTTATGCTTTCGAGAGCTGAGAAAATTTTCGTTCAGCAAAAAAACGTGAGCTGAAAAAAGTTTATTCAACGGTCTCAAAGGCGTTCTTGATCAGCTCGATGGTGGGTCTGCCCTGATCGGGCAGGAGCACGGCCGCCACATCAAAACGGATCGGGCAGTCCGGCAGCTGCTTGCGGCTCAGATAGACCATGGCCGTGCGGCTGATCTGCTGCTGTTTCTTCAGGGTCACTGCCTCGGCCGGTGCCCCGAAGCGGGTGCTCTTCCGGGTCTTGACCTCGACAAAGACCAGGCATTCCCCATCTCTTGCAATGATATCAATTTCTCCGATTTTCTGCCGGTAATTTCGGTCAAGGATCGTCATGCCCAGTTGCTTGAGGTGGGAGGCGGCCAGTTCTTCCCCCTGGCGTCCGAGTGCCAGCCGTTCTTCAGACAAATTCTTTGACTCCCTTGAAGGTCCGGCGGTGACAGGGACAGGGGCCGTGTTGGATGATGGCCAGGCGGTGTACCTTGGTCGGGTAGCCCTGGTGTCGGGAAAATTGATAGAGGGGGTATTGACGATCCAGTTCGGCCATCAGAGCATCGCGCCGGGTCTTGGCAATGATCGAGGCTGCCGCAATAGAGGCACTTTTGGATTCACCCTTGACCAGCGGTTGTTGTGGAATGGTGGCCGGAATGGGGAAGTTTCCGTCGATCAGGAGAAAGTCAGGGGCAATACCCTGGGAGAGCAGGTCGTCAACGGCCCGTTTCATGGCCAATAAGGAGGCCTGCAGAATATTGATTTGGTCGATGGTCTGATGGGAAACCGTTCCGACTCCGATGACAGCTCCGATTGCAGTCAGGGTCGCAGCAAGTGTTTCACGACGCTTGGGCGTGAGTTTCTTGGAGTCAAGAAAAAGTGAATGGGCGCAGTCCCGTGGCAGGATGACACAGGCGGCGACCACTGGGCCGGCCAGTGGTCCCCGTCCAGCTTCATCGAGCCCTGCGACCATGGCTAAACCATGGTCATGCAGGGTCCGTTCATACAGGTAGGTGTCGTCTGCCCTGGGCACAATGGAAGAGAGAATCTTCTCCATCGGTTCACAGGGGGTGAGACTGACGCCCGCGAGGCATTATCCCTTGAATCCACGCTCGCGGATACGGGCCGCCTTACCGCGCAGGTCGCGCAGGTAATAGAGACGTGACTGACGGACACGACCGAGGGTCAGGACCTCGATCTTCTCGATCCGGGGATTGTGCAGGGCAAAGGTCTTTTCAACGCCGACGCCGTGGGAGATCTTGCGCACGGTGTAGGAGGCGCTCATGTCGGTGTGCTGACGTTTGATGACCACACCCTGAAAGATCTGGACCCGCTCCTTGTTTCCCTCAATGATGCGGATGTGAACCTTGACGGTGTCGCCCGAACGGAAGTCCGGGTGGTCAAAGCGCATCTGCTCCTGTTCGATTTTCTGAATGATTTTGCTCATGGCCTTTCCTATGGTTAAAAAATGTTGCCTGGTTTATTGGTTGATTCCATGTCAGGTCGACACCGACAGGAGGCGATCAAAGATGATCGACACGGCGGAACGCACTGACAGATGATTATAATTTGTACTGCCGCTGATCGGCGGTAAACAGTGATCAGCCATTGCACTGATCTCCGGGGCCAGTCCATGGGCCGTGCCAAAAAGCAGGAGCAGCGGGCGACCCGAGGCAATCAATTCCCGGGCTGCGTCATAACTCAAGGTGTTACTCTGGGGCTTGGCGCTGGTGCTCAGGATCAGCGGGCGCACGAGCCGTTGCCGGCTGATACTCTCCAGAGTCTCGTCCAGCGAGGAACTGATCCGGATCAGTTCCAGGGCACTCTTGCGGGCCGGGTTCCGGGTGGCGCCATGTCCGGTCTGCCAGTGATCACATATCTCCCGAACCATTGCCTGCTGGTCGGTATAGGGGGTGATCACATAATAATTTTCAACTCCAAAGGTCCTGGCTGCCCGGGCGATGTCATGCAGGTCCAGGTTGGTGACCGCCGATCCGATCGTCTCACCGTGCTTGTTCACGACCGGATGGTGCACCAGGGCAATATCAACCTGAGGACGCTTGCCGGTCATGCGCTCTCCGACTGCAGGGCCATGATCTGTCCATGGAGTCCATGCTGCTTCAGCACCTTGACCTCTGCTGCGCTGAAGCTCACTCCAGCCAGAAGTTCAGGCCGCCGTTCCAGAGTCTGGCGAACAGAGGCCAGGAATCGGAACTCATCAATCCGGGCATGGTTCCCTGAGAGCAGCACCTCCGGGATATCCTGACCCTCAAAGACCCTTGGCCGCGTGTACTGCGGATGCTTGAGCAACCCGCGGCTGAAGGTGTCCCGCTCGGCCGAATCGGCGCAACCCAAAACTCCTGGCAGAAGACGGGTTACCGAATCGACAATGATCATAGCCGCCAGTTCACCGCCGGTCAGGATGTAATCACCGATGGAGAGTTCCTCGTCCACGCAGGTGGCCCGGAATCTCTCGTCAACGCCTTCGTAGCGGCCGCAGACCAGGATCAGATGTTCCTGCTGACTCAACTCTTCAGCCACGGCCTGGGTGTATGCACGACCCTGAGGACTGAGGAGAATAACCCGGCCCGGTCCGTTCTGCTCGCGGGCGTGATTGACGGCGCCCTGCAGGACATCAGCCTTCATGACCATTCCTTCACCGCCGCCAAAGGGGCGATCATCGGTGCTGGAGTGTTTGTCCAAGGCAAAGTCGCGGATATCGGTGGTCTCGATCCGGATCTGGCCCTGCTCTCTGGCCCGGCGGAGAATGGACTCGTTGAGCGGTGAGTCCAGCAGCTCGGGAAAAATGGTCAGGATGTCAAATATCATGGGGGCTTGGCTCCCCGAATACCTCCTCGCCGCTGTTGATCTCCAGCAGTCCGGGAGGGGGCTCTATAATCAGTTGTTCGTGGTCCTGGGCGCGGATGATCTCGGAGAGCATGGGAATCAGATATTCACCGCTGCGTCCGCGGACCACCAGCAGGTCCTGGGCACCGTTTGAAAAAATTTCCTGGATAATTCCCAGTTCCCGGCCATCTGTGGTGACCACCTTCAGTCCCCGCAACTGGTGCCAGTAATACTCATCCCCCTGCGGGTCCGGCAGATCAGTTTTGCGGACCAGCACTCCCTGGCCCACCAGCTCCTCGGCCTGATTACGGGTTTTGAAGCCGTTCAGGGCGAGAATCGCGCTGTGTCCCTGGGGCCGACTGCGCAGGATGGACACCGGTAATGAAATTTTCCCGTCCCGGCTGACCAGGGTCAGTTCAGGATAGCCGGCAATGGCCTCGGGTTGTCCGGAAAAGGAGTAGAGCTTCAGTTCCCCGCGAATGCCGTGCGCCTTGACGATCTCGCCGATCAGGACATAGGTATCTTCAGAAAAGA
>CALENA010000159.1 GCA_937910875.1 uncultured Desulfobulbaceae bacterium
TTAATCAGTCGGCCTGAGTTACCTTATCCTCCTTCAACTCCATATTACATTATTATTCATATAAAGGGACTCGACACCACAGTCTCTCATTCCTTTCACTCAATTGAATCTCCCCTGATCCCTGGCCCTGGACAACCCGTCACCCCATTAAATAAAGCCTTGATAAAATATTGACAGCCCTTAAAGTTTGTTGTACCTAATTATCTTCTTTATGCGGAGCCCATATGACTTTCACAAAATTGAAGAAGAAATATTGTTGCATGGATCCCATGCATAAAAAAGACAATAAGACCGGAGTTTCACAAGAGTTCACCCCGTTGTCCGAATCTTGCCATTCAGGCCCGGTCAAGATCTGCAAGGTCACTGGAGACCGCAAGCTCTGTGCACGCATGGCCGCCCTGGGGGTTTATCCAGGTGAGGAGATTGAACTGGTCTGCCCTAGGCATGGAGGATCGCAATGTCTGTTGAAGGTTCATGGCTCCACTTTGAGTCTTGACCAGGAAAGCATCAAGAATATCCTGGTGACCACTTCATTATAACTGACAAGTTCTTCCCTAATTTTTTTTGGCTTTCCCAATTAGGACTTCCTAACATATGGAGATTCAAATCGACCATGAGCCAGACCCTCATCATCATTCTTATTGTCACAGTCTGTGTCATTTTTATCGGCCTCAGACTCTACCGTCAGTACAAGCAGGCAACCAGCCAGACTCCTTCCAGTGGCTGCAGTTGCAGCTGTTCAGGTTGCGGAAACTCTTGCCCGAGTGACGATAAAGACCAGAGTTGAATCACACTGAGAGCCGCTCCGACCACCCTTGCCTCAGCCCGTCATACACATCACCTCTGACGCTGAACGCAACCGTTATTTCATAACAGACACGACAGATCCTCATGGAAAAGATCCTTTTGGCTTTGGCCGGTAACCCCAACGCCGGCAAAACCACCCTCTTTAATCACCTCACCGGCGCCCGTCAGCACGTGGGCAACTATCCCGGAATTACCGTCGACTACAAGGAAGGCTCCTTGACCTTGGGCAATCAACGGTTCACCCTAACAGACCTCCCAGGGACTTACTCTCTCACCGCATATTCAGAAGAAGAAGTGGTGGCCCGCGACTATCTGGTCAATCAACGGCCCCGAGTGGTCATCAATATTGTTGATGCCTCCAACCTCGAGCGCAACCTCTATCTCACCTGCCAGTTTCTGGAACTTGGTGTCCCCCTGGTTATAGCCCTGAACATGATTGATGTGGCCAAGGACCGGGGGATTGAGATTCAAGCCGAGAAACTGGCCGAGTTGCTCGGAGTGCCCGTGGTTCCAATCATCGCCCGCAATGGTCAGGGAACTGACAAACTTATGGCTGCAGCCCTGACTGTCGCTCAGGAAGACAAGTCATGGTGTCCCCGTGACATCTCGTATGGCGAAGATCTGGATGAAACAATCCTGACCCTTCTGGCCCTGATCAATGAACGCAACTTCCTCACCCACTCCTATCCGGCCCGGTTCACCGCCATCAAGTACCTGGAACATGATGACCTGATCCTGGCCAAAGGTCAGGTGGAATCAAAGAGTACCGCACTTGAGATCGAGACACTGGTCACTGCCGTCTCGGAACACCTGCTCAAGACCACTGAAGTCTATCCAGAATCGATTATTGCCGATCATCGTTACGGCTTCATCAAATCCATCCTCCGTCAGGGGGTCGTCAGCCAACGCTTTAATCATGACAGACTCTACACCACTGACCGAATAGACAAGATACTGACCAACCGTTTTCTTGGCCCGGTGGCCATGATTCTGATCCTTTTCGGGCTGTATCAGTTCACCTTTACCTGGAGCGAGATCCCGGTGGCCTGGATGGAAAGTATCTTTGTCTGGCTGGGTGATTTGATACGCAATTCGATGACGGAAGGACCGTTGCGCTCAATGTTCATCTCCGGCATCATCGATGGTGTTGGTGGAGTTCTTGGTTTTGTCCCCCTGATCATGTTTATGTTTTTTGGAATCTCCTTCCTTGAAGACTCGGGATACCTGGCTCGTGTGGCCTTCATGATGGACAGGATCTTCCGGATCTTCGGGCTGCACGGCTCTTCGGTCATGCCATTTATCATCTCCGGTGGTATTGCCGGAGGCTGCGCTGTCCCCGGGGTCATGGCAACCCGAACCCTGCGATCACCCAAGGAACGAATGGCGACCCTGCTCACCGTACCCTTTATGAACTGTGGGGCCAAGGTCCCGGTTCTGGCCCTGCTCATCGGCGCCTTCTTTGGCGAGCACAAGGCCATCTACATGATGCTCTTTACCCTCCTGGCCTGGCTGGTGGCACTCATTGCAGCTAAAATATTGCGTTCAACCGTACTCAGGGGCGCCCCCACCCCTTTTGTCATGGAACTGCCCCCATACCGCTTCCCAACCCTGCGGGGTCTGGGGATCCACACGTGGGAACGAACCTGGCAATACATCAAAAAGGCCGGCACAGTAATCCTCGCCTTTTCCATCGTCCTCTGGGCAATGATGACGTATCCAGGCCTGCCCGAGAATCAGCAGGCTGCATTTGATGCTCAACGGCAGGCAATCCTAAGCAACACAGCCGTGGAGATTCCAGATCCAACAATACCACCTAATCAGTTGAGACAACCTGCCATGAATCAGCAGGAGCAGCTGGCAGCCATCGATATTCTTGAATCAGAAACCACTCTGCGTTACTCCATGGCCGGGCGAATCGGCTCAGCCCTGGAACCAGTTTCAAAACTTGCAGGCTTTGAGTGGCGCACCAACATCGCCCTTATGGGCGGCTTTGCCGCCAAGGAAGTGATCATCTCAACTCTGGGGACAGCCTATTCCATGGGCGAGATAGACGCCGAAGACTCTCAGCCCCTGGGCGAGCGACTGCTCAAATCTCCACACTGGAACCGTGTGGTCGCGATCTCAGCCATGCTGTTTATCATGTTTTACGCCCCCTGTTTCGTTACAGTCGTCTGTATCGCAAAGGAAGCGGGGAGTTGGAAATGGGCCGCTTTTTCCATCGCCTTTAACACCCTCTTTGCCTACATCCTGGCCCTGACTGTCTTCCAGGTCGGCACCTTCTTTGGTCTGGGGTGAACAGGTCCGCAGACCAGGAAGGGATTTTCCACCTTTCCTGGTCTGCAGACCCAGCGTTCTCTAGAGGAGAAAGCGCAAGATACGTTGAAAGCTGTCCCAGTCCTTTACCTGGCTTAAAACAATTTTGGTCATACTCCGTTCACTGATACGCATGAAAACCTCCTGGATAAGAATGGACAGGGAACTCTTGAAATACAGAATGGCCAAGCTGTATTTTGACAGTCCCCGATATATGGCCCGGGCAAAAAAAATCCCCAGACCGACAAAGAACATCGACCCGAGGATATCCCAAATTATCCACGCAATCAGTTGCGATTACCGTTGATCCACGACGGCAATTGACAGACTTTCTCTCCAATGGAGAAGCCACTCATCCAGGCAGGTCTTCTGACTCCCGGTTCAACCGCATCCCACGCCTTCCCACACCAGATCATTGGTTGCAGTGGCACTAATCGGGAATTGTCACCGGTCACAGCGGCGGGCCCGTCACCGAATCACACGGCGTTCCCTCTTACCGTCCATACTCTGGACACCTGAATGACCATCAGCTGATCTGACGGGCATGAATTCTTACCCCAGGGGGTACAATTTTTGCGCCATCAAACAACTGAGCAAATTGTATCGTCTTCACCTGACTCAGTCAAGGCAAATATCAAACCATACCGCAATATATAGTAGGAATGCACAACTAATACTACTCCATATCGAGACACTCTGTGTTTTACCGCCTGCAGCAATCTCAACGATCAGAAATATAATAAAGACCCGGCTGACACAGCAGCCCCCTTGCAATTCAGATTATCTTACCCTTGGTCGGGGTGACTCTTGCATAACGCGGGCTGGATTTATCAACCACCCGTGCACAACTGAGAAAGGCCCACCCGATTCAAATCGGATGGGCCCTGAAAAGACATATGAGAAAAAGGATTAATTATTATCCTGACCCCCATATCCACGGCCGCCATGGTAATTACCGCGCCCGGGGCCGTCACAATTACGTCCACCCGCGCCCTGGATTCCAGCGGCTTGGGCCTTGCTCTGCATTGATGCCCTCAAGTCAAAAAGCTCGCCTGCCAATTTTGCAGCACGGGCAGGATCAGGATTATCAGACTGCATCAGAGCCATACGCTCATTCTGCTTCATGACCATTTCTTTACGCAACCCTTGAGTTTCATCAAAAAATTTATCAAATTTGGCCTGATCTGCTTCACTGAGTTGAGAAACCCCAGCTCCACACGGGCCGCCACAATTTCCAGGCCCAGACCCACCACGGCCCCAATCGGCCGAGGCCTGCTGCAGACCCACAACAGTAAGGCTTGCAACAACAACTGCTACTATCAATGACTTCTTCATAAAAACTCCTCCAGACAAGATTACAAGGTTGATCTTATTGCCCCTTATTCTTTTACCTTCACCAGGCAGCCTCCTGCTCGTTCTTGCATGAACTATGCCATAATTTCAGGCCATGCTCCGGAAACAACTTCTTTTGACTCAATTCCAGCAAAAAAGTTTTCGAACAAACAGAAACCAAGCACTCACTTCCCTCATGCGACCCAGCCTAACACCTTGAGGGTATAGCCTTTTCGTATAACCACACAGCACTCTCCCAAAAAAAAGCGCCCATCCGATCAAATCGGACGGGCGCTACAGGAGAGGGGAATGAAGATAACAGATAATATTCAACATCCATGCCAACCCATCGATCGCAGGTTAACGCAATAATATGTCAAATAAAATCAAAAAAGGTCACCGTCCATCAAGTGGAGCCACAAAAGATAGACTGTACATTCTTTACCCACACGACTCAAAAGGTGGGTAATTTTTATCCACCCTTAGTCAGCAGGGGCAGATCCAAACAAGGAACCCTTCACAGGCGCCACAACGATCAACCGATGCGCATGGACCCTGGACCACGCTGGCGCCCAACCGAGGTGAATGAATCAGAACGTTCCTGTCCCGATCGTGATTCTTCAGGTACTTCCTGGAATTGCTCAACGTCTCGCCCATGATACGCCCCTGAAGTGGACTCCTGCACTGGTTCAGGTCCTGATCGCTTTACCCCATGCTCATCCTGAACCATTTCCCGCTCACTTTCACGGTTCAGAGATTGTTTAAACACTGCCATCAGACCATCCTGCACATCCACCAACGAGACAAGCTCCCAGCCTAAGCGCCCATACTCGTTCAGTGACTCCTCCAACTCAACCTCATCCAAAAAAGCACCGCCCAGAAGGCCCTCTTTCTTCAATCCGAAATGGACTGTCTTGTAACTCCAACTCATAATCGCACCCTATCCCTCACCATCAATTTTCACAGAGCGCACAATATACTCTCTCCAGAATCACCTGTTCCATCAGTTGTACCAAGCCCTAACAACCGTAAATCTTTTTCACCTCATCACCGATCAGTCTGATCCCTTGAGCCACCTGGTCATCATCCTGCGAATAGGTCACCCGCAGACATTCCCGGCTATGTTGCCAGCCACCTTGAAGACCCGGAAAAAAATAATGTCCTGAAACCACCAGGACCCCACGCGCCTTGAGACGGTCATACAACTCCAGGCTACTGACCGGCAACCCCTCAAACCACAACCACAGGAACATGGCCCCCTCAGGTTTATGAATCCGATACGGGACACCCTTGAGTGCCTCCCGGAACCCAGCCACGGCCTTGGCGGCCTTGGCCTGGTAAAAGGGCCGGACCACCTGCTGCCCAAAGTTCAGGATATCACCACTGGCAACCATATCCATGGCCAGCATGGCCCCGAAACTACCAGGAGCCAGATTAATCACCGCATTCATGGCCGTCAGGGCCCTGATAATTTCGGGTCGGGCAACGACGATTCCTGTCCTGGCAGCCGGCAGCCCCAATTTCGACAGAGAGAGGCAGACCACGGTATTCTCATTCCAGAACGGTTGCGCTTCAGTGTAAATAATCCCCGGAAACGGCAGACCATAGGCATTATCAAGGATCAACGGTACATCATGCCGGCGTGCCAGACGATCCAGTTCCGCCACCTCCCCATCAGTGATCACATTCCCTGTAGGATTGGTGGGACGAGAGATACAGATAGCACCGGTCTCCTCTCCAATGTTCATGTCAGCGAAATTGACCCGATACTTGAAGAGATGGTCGTCAAGGAGATCAATGGTGGGCCGGGTGGCAACAAAAAAATCATCTGTCAGCCCCAGATCGGCATAACCGATATACTCCGGGGCCATGGGCAGACGAATCTTTTTACAGGTGCCATCACCAAAGCGACCAGCAAAAAGATTGAAAAGCGAGAAAAAACCGCTCTGACTGCCATTGGTCAGACAGATATGCTCAGGTCCCACCTGCCAGCCATATTCCCGGCGCAACAGAGCCGCCATTGATTGAACAAACTCGCGCTCACCCGAAGGTGGATCATAGATACCGATCATACGCCTGAGCAAGTCAGAATCGTCTGCGATCCGACGCAATCGGGCAGCCATCAGTTCCTGAAGGGCCGGAATATGGCCTGGATTCCCTCCACCCATCATGATCGTGTCTCCGGCGGCCATGGCCTGCCCCAGATCATCCATCAGGCTGAGGATTCCGGCACCACAGGTCATCTTCCGCCCAAATTCAGAAATGTTCATCTGTGCCTCTCCCTCTCCATCAATCAAACAACTGCTGCATAGACCAGCCAGATTCTGTCATCATACCCGTTCCAAGCACTCTTGACCAGCATCAGCCACCCGTGATCGCTCTGCCTTTACCATTCTGCCTGGCAAAGAGCATGGCCAGGCCGGCCCCGACAGGATTATGGTCCAGCAATGTCCAAGACGGGCAGCGACAAAGGGAGAGGCAAGGATAGAAATGAAATAGCCGCTGGAGATAAGCAGAAAAAAAGAACCAGCACCGCTGTGATCAAGGCCGAACTCCTGTTCAATCCCGGGCAGGAGGGGAGAAAAGATCACCCGAGCACTGAAGTTCAAAAAGAAGAGCGCGCTCAGAAAAAAGAGCGGAACCAGGGCCTGAGAAAAGGGGCGCGCAACTGGTTCAGCCGCGTTGGCAGCAGAGGCCATGACGGGCTAGGTCCGATAATCGGCGTTGATTTTCACATAGTCAACGGAAAAATCACAGGTATAGACCTCAACACAACCGGCGCCCTCTTTGAGATCAATGCTCACCGGGATCTGGCGTTCCTTGAGGACTTCAGCGGCCCGGGCCTCGCTATCCCCGCCCACGGCCAGCCCATCCCTGACAATCACCACATCACCAAAGGCAATATCGACACGCTCCGGTGTAAAACGAACACCAGAGCGACCCATGGCGGCAAAGATCCGGCCCCAGTTGGCATCCTCGCCGAAAAAGGCTGTCTTGACCAAACTGGAATTGGCCACGGTCCTGGCGATCTGCTCGGCGGCCTCTTCACTCCTGGCATTACAAACCCGGATGGTAATGGTCTTGGTCGCTCCCTCACCATCACTCACAATCTGCAGGGCCAGATCCTTGAGCAGGTCTTCGAGGGCATCCTCAAAAATGCGTAATCCTGCTACATTTTCTTCATCGATCCACGCATTGTCAGCCGCATTGCTGGCCATGACCAGAACCATATCGTTGGTACTGGTATCACCGTCAATGGTGATCCGATTAAACGTGCGCTCCACTCCCTTGACCAAGGCGCCATGCAGCTGTGGAAAGCCAATCTGGGCATCGGTGATGACAAAGGCGAGCATGGTGGCCATATTGGGCATGATCATACCCGCGCCTTTGGCCATTCCCATGAGCCTGACCTCTTTCCCTCCGATTTGGACAATCCGCTGGACGGTCTTGGGCACGGTGTCAGTGGTCATGATGGCACGGGATACCAGATCGAAATTCTCTTCCCCCAGGGAAGCAGTTAATCCGGGGATGGCCTGCTCAATAGCCTGCATGTTCAGGGGGGCGCCGATCACTCCGGTGGAAGAAAGGAGGACCATCTCCTCAGGAATTCCCAAGGCCCTGGCACACAAGGCACCACTCTTCAGGGCCGCGGCCATACCGGGCTCTCCGGTACAGGCATTGGCACACCCGCTGTTGACCAGAATGGCCTGAGCCCGCCCCTGTTTCAAACGCTCCTGATCGAGGACCACAGGGGCCGCCTTTACCTGATTCGTGGTAAACACCCCGGCACACACGGCCGGTTTTTCGCAGAAAATCAGCCCCAAATCGAGACGCCCCTGATATTTGATCCCCGCAGCCACAGCTGCGGTTTTAAATCCTTGAATAATCATAATACATCAACACAGCACAGGTTGTTCACAGGTTCACGGCAGTTCACTCTGCCACTTCACTTAGCCACAGCAGACACCTTTGACTCTGCCGGAAGCAGGAACTTACCATTACCATCCAGCATCCTGCCAGTAAAAAATTTCCGGATACTCCAAATGGCTCCTCGCTGTTCTGGGCGGATAGCCGCGATTGAGTTGTTTGGCCGGTCACCGTTACACTCGAGCGAATAACATGGAAAGAGAAAGAGCGTTTATACCTACGGTGGGCCCCCCGCTCAAAAGCTGGCCATGTTTAACTGGGGCTATAGGGTTGTTTGGTATTAACCAGTCCAAACAGCGAGGAACCAAATAACTCTTTGCCATTCACTGCTGTTCTTTGATAGAATTGCTCCAGGGAATGGTTATCAATTATTTTAATGCACCAACTGCCTCTTTACAGACACCCATATCATTATGAAGAGCCACAGTCTTCAAATCGGCAGCGAGCTCAACAACTGGATGCGCGATATCCGCCGCCACCTGCACCGCTATCCTGAACTCTCAACCCAGGAATTCAAGACCGCCCACTATATCAGCAGCAAACTTGATGAACTCTCTATTTCTCATCGGACAGGTGTTGCCGGCACCGGACTTGTTGCCACCCTCGGCCCGAACGTATCAGATGAACCAGATAAGCTGGCCGTGGCCCTGCGAGCCGACATGGATGGTCTGCCGATCCACGAAAAGACAGGTCTTGATTTCAGCTCTCAACATCCTGGAATCATGCATGCCTGCGGCCACGACGGCCATGTGGCCATGCTTCTTGGCGCCGCAGCCCTGCTTTTGAAGGAGAACCTGCAGGGTCGAGTCGTGCTGATCTTTCAGCCGGCTGAGGAAAAGGAAGGCGGGGCTGAACGAATGATCGCCGACGGGGCGCTGAAAGGTGTCGGTTCAATCTTTGCCGGCCATATCGATCGCCACTTTGCAGTGGGCGAGATTGCGGTCCAGCCAGGCCTGATCTGTGCCTATACCGATGAATTCAAAATCACCATCCTCAGCCATGGGGGCCATGCGGCTAAACCACACGAGACCGTGGACTGTATCGTGGTGGCCAGCCTCCTGGTGATGAGTATCCAGACCCTGGTCTCACGTGAGGTCAATCCCTCTTTTCCTTCTGTGGTCACCGTGGGTCACTTTCGGGGAGGCAATGCCGCAAATGTCATCGCCGACCAGGCTGTACTCACCGGGACCATCCGCACCACCCATCCTGAATGCCGAGACAAGATCATCACCGGACTTAAACGGATGGTAATGGCCATGCGGGAATTGTACACAGCCACGGCCGACATCACCATATTCCCAGGTTATCCACCGGTCATCAACGAAGAACAGAGCACTCTTCTGGCCAGAAAGGCCGCACGTCAGACCGTGGGCAAGGCCGGACTCAAAGGCCAACCTCATCCAAGTCTGGGCGGTGAAGATTTTTCCTTCTATCTGAGCCAGATCCCTGGTTGTCTGGCACGCTTCGGAGCCCGACGTGACGATCTGGTCAACGTGGCCGCCCACAGCCCACGCTTTGATTTTGACGAAGACGTTCTGCCCATCGGAGCCGAATACCTGGCCCGCTGTGCGCTGCTTGCCCTGGCGCACTCCACCGCTTATGCCGGAGGTCCCCGATGAGATGCCTTCAATTTCACCCCAGCACCCCCCTGACCATCGGCATCGAACTTGAATTTCAGCTTCTTGATCCAAATTCATTCGATCTCAAGCCCTGCGGGCCTGAACTCCTGAAACTGGTTCCGGATGAATATCGAAACAATATAAAGGCCGAGTTCATTCAATCCATGGTCGAGCTCAGCAGCCCTGTCTGCCATGACATGCAGGAACTGGAGGATTCAATTGGACTGCTCTACGCCACCCTTGACCAACTGGCCGGACAATGTGACTGTCTGCCCTATGCGGCAAGTCTCCATCCCTTTGCCAGGGTTTCAGACCGGCAGGTCTTCCCGTCCAACCGATACCATACCTTGATGTCTGAGTTACAACTTTCAGGGCGACGGATGATGACCCAGGCCCTGCATGTCCACATCGGCCTCAGCAACCGCGAACAACTGATCCGCATCTGCAATGACCTGCGCGGTTTTTTGCCGACCCTCCTGGCCCTTTCTACATCTTCTCCCTTTCTTGAAGGTGAAGACACAGGCTTCCACTCCTATCGCAGCAATATTTTTGCCGCCCTGCCCCGGAACGGTATCCCCCAAAAACTTGCAAGTTGGGAGCAGTTTACCAAGCTGATCAGCCTGTTCAGCGAGGCCACCCTCCTGGAAGGAATCAATGAACTGTGGTGGGATGTTCGCCCTCATCCCGATTTTGGAACCATTGAAATTCGTATCTGCGACCTCCCGTCAAAAATGGGCCATATTCTGGCCCTTGCGGCCCTGATCCAGGCCCTGGTGGCCACACTCAATGAATATCCCCCGGAGGTGCAGCCCATGGATGAGATCATCCGCCACAACAAATGGCATGCGAGCCGCTTCGGACTTGCCGGGACCCGTATTGGTTCTGAACCGGACAGCCACATGAGCTTTCAGCAGGCAGCCCTTGACCTTCTTGAATTTGTGCGTCCGGTAGCAGAGGTCTTGAACAGCGGAGATTATCTTGAAAAGTGTCTGGATATCATCCACAATGGAACCAGTGCGGACCGGCAGCGACGTCTGTACCGGCAACACGGATCATACCAGACCATGATCCACACTCTCCAGAGTGAATTCTGGCTCTAACCAGCATGACTGGACCATCACCTTCTTCCATGACTGAAACAACTCCATACCAGACACCGCTGCCCCGGCCCCGGGCCATTGCTGCCAGCGGCCATCCCCTGGTAAGCCAGGTGGCCATCGATATTCTTGACCAGGGGGGGAATGCCTTTGATGCGATTGTTGCCGCAGGCTTTGTCAGCACCATTGCAGAACCGACCCTGACCAGCCTCGGCGGGGGTGGTTTTCTCCTGACCCGCCCCTGCAATCAGGCACCCACAATTTTTGATTTCTTCACCAACACCCCGGGACTGGGTCTGAACACCTCTGAACTGGAACCCCATTTCTTTCCGGTCACGGTCAGCTTTGCCGGATCAGACCAGGACTTCAATATCGGCCTTGGCTCAGTGGCCGTTCCTGGAACCCTCAAAGGACTGCTCCATGTCCATGACAGGCTTGGCCGCCTGTCCCTGAAAAAAATCCTAACCCCGGCCATCCACGCCGCCCGGACAGGCGTTCCTTTAAGCCGACACCAGGGGTATTTTCACACCCTGCTCAGACCCATTCTCAGCCTGAGCCGCCGCAGCCGCAGGCTTTACTCACCCGGCGGTAGACTTCTGGGGACAGGCGAACTGTTTTACAACCATGAGATGGCCAACTTTCTGGAAGAGCTGAGCCAGAACAAAGGTCGGACCTTTTATGAACAACCTATGGCCCGGCAGATCGAACAGGAAATGGAAACCATGGAGGGATTGCTGACCGCTGCGGATTTGACCCACTATCAGGTCCTGGAGCGTCAACCTCTGAGGGGGGGGTATCGAACTATGGAATTTCTCAGTAATCCCGACCCGTCCCTGGGCGGAACCCTGATCTGCCAGGCCCTCCAGGAACTTGAGAAGCATTCTATGGAAGGCCTCGACCCTCTGAGCCCCGACTACCTCATGATTCACGCCCAGGTACAGCTGGCCGTGGACGAACATCGCCTGAGATTACGCACAGACCCCTCCGCGACCAGGACCTTCAGCCGAGGCACGACCCACATCAGCATTGTGGATCAGGAGGGAAACGTGGCCTCCATGACAAACTCAAACGGCGAGGGGTCTGGCTACATTGCCCCGGGTTGTGGCGTCATGCTCAACAACATGATGGGCGAAGACGATCTCCATCCCGATGGTTTTCACTGCAGCCCCCCGGGAATCCGCGTCTCTTCAATGATGTCACCCTCTCTGCTTCTGGAGAATAATCAGGTCAGGCTGGTGATCGGCAGCGGCGGCAGCAAGCGGATTCGAACCGCCATCAGCCAGGTCATTACCCTGGTCATCGATTGCGGGATGGGAGTGCAGGAGGCGATTGATTTTCCCCGACTGCATTGGGATGGCACAGTCTTTCAGGTGGAACCTGGCTTTTCCCGGGCAACCCTCAGTTCCCTGAAAAGACTTGGGCCGGTCAATGAATGGAGCGAAAAAAATGTCTACTTCGGTGGAGTCCACGCCGTGGCCCCGGGGTTGGACGGCGGTGCTGATCCACGCCGGGGCGGGGCCGTCAGGATGCAGCCCGTCCCGCAAGGCCTTTCTAGCTGAGTTTTCCGCAACATCGTTTGTACTTCTTGCCCGAGCCACAGGGGCAATCAGCGTTGCGGCCAATTTTGTCGCCCTCACGCTTTGCAGGCTGCTGCGGCTCCGGCTCTAGCCCCGGAGCCAACAAACGGCTCAGCCGCAACTCTTCTTCACGCTTACGCCGCCGTTCCTCTTCCAGGCGCTGGGCATCACCCTCCTGAACCAGCTCGACCCGCATCAAGGCTGAAACGGTCTGCTGTTTCACCGTTTCCATGGTGTTCATGAACATCTGAAACCCTTCCCGTTTATACTCGATGAGTGGGTTCTTCTGTCCATATCCGCGCAGCCCGATCCCCTCTTTCAGGTGATCCATGGACAAGAGATGCTCTTTCCAGTGATTATCGACCATCTGCAGCAGGATAATCCGCTCCAGATGACGCTGGCCGGCCACGCTATTTTTCTCAACTCTTATCTGATAAGCGACCCGCACCTGCTCATTCAGGAGATCACGCAGGGAATCAGCGTTCAGGCCAATGCGCTGCTCGCCTGCCAGTGCAAAGGGGAAATGAAAGGTATCCTGCATGCGCTCGGACAGTCCCGCCCAATCCCAGTCCTCGGAAGCCTGACGCTCATGGGCAAAATCAACCGCCACCTTCGCGGCCAGATCAACCAGCATATCGTCGATAATCTCTGACAGATCATCATTTTCAAGGACCTCACGCCGCTGACGGTAGATCACTTCACGCTGCTTGTTCATGACATCATCATATTCGAGCAGGTGCTTCCTGATATCAAAATGGTGCCCCTCCACCTTCCGCTGGGCATTCTCAATGGCCTTGGAGATCATGGCATGCTCGATGGGCTCATCCTCTTCCATGCCGAGTTTGTCCATGATTCCGGAGATTCGACCGGAGCCAAAGATACGCAGGAGGTCATCCTCAAGGGAGAGAAAAAAACGGGAAGAGCCAGGATCACCCTGCCGACCGGAACGGCCACGCAACTGGTTGTCGATGCGGCGCGACTCGTGCCGGCTGGTTCCAAGGATATGCAGCCCGCCCACCTCCTTGACCCCCTCACCCAGCTTGATATCGGTTCCACGACCGGCCATGTTCGTGGCAATGGTGACCTTGCCCAACTGTCCTGCTCCGGCAATGATCTCTGCCTCACGGTCATGGTGTTTGGCGTTCAGGACCTCATGTTTCACTTTATCTTTCTTGAGCATCCGGGAGATCTTCTCGGAGACATCAATTGAGATTGTTCCCACAAGAACTGGCTGCTTCGCCACATGCAATTCTTTGATCTCTCCAATAATGGCCCGATATTTAGCGGCCTCGTTCTTGTAGATCACATCAGCAAAATCCTTCCGGATCATGGGCTGATTAGTGGGCATGATCACCACGTCAAGATTGTAGATCTTCTTGAACTCAGGCGCCTCGGTATCGGCCGTTCCGGTCATGCCGGCCAGTTTTTTATACATCCGGAAGTAATTCTGAAAGGTAATCGAGGCCAGAGTTTGATTCTCTTTCTCGATGGTCACCCCTTCCTTGGCCTCCAGGGCCTGGTGCAACCCGTCACTGTACCGGCGGCCCTCCATGGTCCGTCCGGTAAACTCGTCGACAATCACCACCTTGCCGTTTTTGACGATATAATCCACATCACGCTGAAACAGGACATGGGCCTTGAGGGCCTGGTTGAGATGATGCAGCCGCTCAATACTCGAGGGATCATAAAGATTATCAACCTCCAGTAATTCTTCACCCAGGGCAACACCCTCTTCAGTTAATGATACCTGGCGGGATTTTTCATCCACCATATAGTGCTCATCCCGCTTGAAGTGGGTCATCAACTGATCGACACTGACATAGAGATCGGTGGAGATATCGGCCGGACCAGAAATAATCAACGGGGTCCTGGCCTCATCAATGAGAATGGAGTCGACCTCATCCACGATGGCATAGTTAAAACCACGCTGGCAGAACTCGGCCAGTTCGAACTTCATATTATCGCGCAGATAATCAAAGCCAAACTCATTGTTGGTGCCATAGGTCACATCAGCCGCGTAGGCCTCACGCCGCTGCTGATCGTCCATACCATGGACGATTTTGCCCACGGAAAGTCCAAGAAAACGATAAACCTGTCCCATCCAATCGGCATCACGAGCGGCCAGATAGTCATTGACCGTGACCACATGCACTCCTTTTCCGGAAAGGGCATTGAGGTACACGGGCAGGGTTGAGGTCAGGGTCTTGCCCTCACCAGTCTTCATCTCTGCAATTTTGCCCTGATGGAGGATGATCCCGCCGATCAACTGGACATCGTAGTGGCGCTCGCCCAGAACTCGACGGCCACCCTCACGCATCACGGCAAAGGCCTCGGGCAACAGGTCTTCCAGGGTTTCACCCTGAGCAACCCGTTCCTTAAGCTCAATGGTCTTGGCGGCCAACTCCTCATCGGAAAGAGGGGTCAATGCCGCCTCCTGCTCATTGATGCGCCGGACCAGAGGCTGTATCTGTTTGAGGACCCGTTCGTTCTTGCTGCCAAAGACCTTTGTTAAGACTTTTCCTATCATTTCAGTTCCGTTTTCAGATCAACACATAAAGCTACGTTAAACAACTAACCAGCAGGGCTGGACCAGATTGGCCAGCCACAACCAACAATGAAAGTGCATTCCTTCGGCATGGTCAGTCATGGTCTTCGATAAACTTTCATATCAGTACAGACAGGCAATCAGTTTTCACCCTCTCCCCCCTCAACTCGATAGAGCAGGGCATCCTCATCACAATCTGGAAATTTATGGCAGTTAATGCAATCACTCCAGATCTTGTGGGGCAGATCACGCTTGTCCACATCAGCAAAGCCCTGCTTGCGAAAAAAGCCCGCCTGGTAGGTCAAGGTAAAAATCTGGGCGATCCCCAGTTCTCTGGCCTCAGCCAGACAGGCAGCCACCAGTTGTGCCCCGATCCCCCGGGTCTGAAACTCCTCCAACACAGCCAAGCTCCTGATTTCAGCCAGATTCTCCCAGGTAATGTGCAGGGCACAGACCCCGATGACCCGACCGTCATTATCACAATAAACAATGAAATCACGGAGATGATCATAGAGCGAGCTGATGGAACGGCCAAGGAGCAGACTTTTTGCGGCAAAATGATTCAACAGAATATGAATGCTTTTCACATCATTCATACACGCATTCCTGATCATCTGATCACCTCTTTTTTCTTGCTCGGACTGATTTCAAGCACCGGCTGAAGACTTCTGGCAGCTGACGGGTCGATCGCATCCATCCCGCTCTCTCCATAGGATTTCTGGAGCAGACTCTGACCGGTCCAGATCCCCAGCAGATACATCCACAAAAAAATACAAAAACAGACCACCGCGATCCCGCCAATGGCAGGCAGACTCAATTCAAATTTGATCTTGTTGGCTTTTTTCTTTTTTTTTACAGCGGCCATGAGAGATAAACCCGTAACAGGAACAGGTGGCCTACATCCTGTCCGGGGCCTTCAGCCCCAATATTTCCAGACCATTGGCAAAGACCTGACGCATACCGGCCACCAGAGTCAAGCGCGCCCGACACAGCTCCAGATCTTCGGTCAGGACCTTATGCTTGTTATAGTAGCTGTGAAACAGACCTGCAAGGTCCATAAGTCCGTAAATCACCTTATGTGGCGCAAGGTCCAGAGCCGCTTCCCTGATCAGGGCGGGAAAGGCAGCCATGGCCTTGAACAGCTGCAACTCCTCGACCTCGCCCAGCAGGGACAGGTCGATCTCGGCCAAGTCCGGACGCACGATCCCCTTTTCCTCGGCCTGGCGGAGAATGGAACAAAGCCTGGCATGACCATACTGGACATAATAGACCGGATTCTCCTGGCTCTCCTGCGTGGCCAGATCAAGATCAAACTCAAGCTGACTGTCGGCCTTGCGCATCAGGAAAAAGAAGCGGACCACATCGGCCCCAACCTCATCAAGAAGTTCATCCACGGTGACAAAGGTGGCCTTGCGGGTTGACATCTTGACCTGACGGCCGTTCCGGGTCAGGGTCACAAACTGATGCAGAACCACAGTAACCTTGGAGGCATCATACCCCAAAGCCGTGACCCCGGCCATGACATCCGGAACCGTGGCAATGTGATCTGATCCAAAGACATCCACCAGCCAGTCAAAACCGCGACGGAACTTCTCGCGGTGATAGGCAATATCAGGCAGACGGTAGGTGGGTTCGCCGGTGCTCTTGATGATCACCCGATCCTGTTCCTGTCCAAACTCAGTGGTCCTGAACCAGACCGCCCCATCTTTTTCATAGACCAGACCTTTGTCACGCAGCTCCTGGACTACATTGTCGATGTGGCCGTCTTCGTACAGGGTGTGCTCGTTATAATAGTTGTCAAAGGCTATCCCCATCCGCTCAAGGGTCCCGGAGATATCTTTAAAGATCATGTCCACGGCCTTGGCGGTAAACGGCAGAGCGTCTTCATGGTCGTTGAGGGCATCCCCCTGCTCGTCGAGCAGCGACTGAGCAATATCACGGATATATTCACCCTGATAGCCATCTTCAGGAAACTGGAAAGCAAGATTCTGCAACTCAAGATAACGAGCCCGGGTGGACTCACCCAAGACACGCATCTGCCGACCGGCGTCGTTGAAATAGTACTCACGAAACACATCATGACCGGTGACCTCAAGCAATCTGGCAATAGCGTCACCAAGAATAGCCTGGCGGCCATGACCGATGCTGAGAGGTCCCGTGGGATTGGCGCTGACAAACTCGACCATGACCTTGCGCCCACCACCAACCTCTGAATGGCCAAACTGTTTCTCTCGGGTCAGAACCGGGACCAGGACCTGCTGCCAGACAGCGGGTTTCAGGAAGAGATTGACAAAGCCGGGGCCGGCCACCTCAATGCGCTTAATCGGGCCTGTCGCGTCCGTGAGCAGATCCACCAGCCGGTCAGCCAGCTGGCGGGGATTGCAGCGTTCGATCCCGGCCAGGACCATGGCCATATTGGTGGAAAAATCACCCTGGCCCTCGCGCCTGGGCATCTCCAGGGTAAACTTACCAGCCCCCTGATCGGACCACAGCCCCTGCTCCACGCCTTGGGCAAAGGCCACATCCAGCAATTCTTTGATCTGTGTACGAATCATCCCTTCTCTTCCAGGCGGTTTACATAGCGCCGTTCATTATTATTTCCAAACAGACAAAGGACCTCATAGGAGATGGTCCCCATCCAGTCTGCAATCTCGTCGGCCAAAATCAGCTGATCGCCCTGACTGCCCATAACCACCACGGTATCACCCACGGCCACATCAGGGCAATCGGTGATATCAGCCATGCACAGATTCATGCAGATTCGGCCAACAATAGGGACTCGCTGGCCACAAATCAAGACCTGAGCCTGACCCGTAAGGCTGCGCAGAAAACCGTTGGCATAGCCGATGGGCAAAACAGCCAGACGCGTTTTCCGTGTGGTAACAAACTGATGAGCATAACTGATCCCGGTGCCTGCGGCAACCGTCTTGACCTGTATCACCCGGGTCTCAAGCCGCATGGCCGGCCTCAGCTGCTCACCCTGTTCACGTTGCCGGCCCTGTTCTCCATCTGGATAATACCCGTACAGGGAGAGTCCTGGCCGGACCAGAGCGCCGCAGGTCTCATTAAAATAGAGAAGCCCCCCGGAATTGGCAATATGACGCAGAACGGTCTCGTCAGAAGTGATCCGGCTACAGGCAGAGACATACTGGTGAAACTGCTCCCGGGTCTGGTTCGAACACACATCATCGGCCAGGGGAAAATGGCTCATCAGCCCGGTCAGCCGTAATCCTGGAAGCTCGGCAATCCTGGCAGCATAGGCTTCCACCTCATGGGGCAGCACCCCCAGGCGGCCCATCCCGCTGTCAATCTTAAGATGTATGGCCAGTTCCCGGCATTTGGCCAGTGCGGCCCGGGACAGGACTTGCAGGGCCTCCGTATCAAAGACCACCGGGGTCAAATCATAATCAAACAGGTGTTGAATCTCAGACGAATCACAACCCAGTTGGACCAGAATCAGCCCATCTACCCCGGCCTGACGCAGGCAGACCCCTTCAAAGAGTTCAGCCACGGCAAAATGACGACACCCGACCTCAGCAAAGGCAAGAGCCGCCTCAACCATGCCATGACCGTAGGCATCTGCCTTGACCATGGCCATGATCTGCACCCCCGGCCCAACACGCTGCTGAACAAAGCGGTAATTTGCACGCAGGGCATCAAGATCAACCGTGACCTGATTATATGAAAATAGGCTTTTCATAAGAATTGGGGTAACTATCCAGTTTGAAGCCGGAAACGAATATAAAACCGTGTACTGTAACTATCCAGGAGTGCCACAAATGCGAGAAAGAGGTCTGCGAAGTGTACTGATTTGTACATGAGCAGGCCGATGCCGAAGCGGGTAAGCGAGCTTGCGAGACTCCGGATGGGGTGCTGGATAGTTACGAATTGGGCTGGCTCAATTGTGCTGTGCCGCACTCGGTTTGAACCAAGACGACATGCTGCCTGGGACCCTCTTGATTCACCTCGTACAAAACACGACAAGCCCATTCCCCATGACAGGGAATGGGCTTGTCGATTCAACTGCTGACTGGATAAATCAGACTTCAGTAACAGTGATGGCGCCTTCAGGACAAACCTCAACGCAGGTCTCACAACCAAGACACTCGTCGGGCTCTATTGCAACGGCCTTGCCATTCTGAAGCTCATAAACCTGAGCCGGACAAGCGTTTACACACTCCTCATCACCTACACATTTGTCTTCATCAACAACGATATCCCATGCCATGATACACCTCCATAAAATTAAGAATTAAAAACAAGTATGAAACATACTTTTCGGGCTGAATTATCTCATATGCAGAACTATTACTCTGCACTGATTTGCAATAATTCACGGCCTGTTTTTTGTCAAGTAAAAAGCATGTAAATCAGAAGATCGAAAGGATAACAAGAACTCAAAAGAGAGTAAGTGAATGCCTCAGGAAACAACAATTCCAGGCAACCGGTAACAGACGCTCAAACAACCAAATTCTGTTGACCCGGACACCACTTATCATTTATGGTTCAAGAGATAAACAATCCAATCTCTTTCCCCGTGCCCTACCACGTGAAGACTGAGCAGACAATGCCTTGAGAATTTATCTCTGCAAGGATATCCTGCCATCATTTATCAGCCGCCATGGTGACCTGGCCGCCTGAGCAGACAAGGACCAGTTATGAGTAAAAAAATCAGCAAGTCAGAAAAAAAACAGGCCATGATTGCCGAAAAATCAGAAGAGGCCATGATTGAGGGGATTATAGAGGGGAGTCCGGATGCCATAGGAGTGGTCGTTGTCCGCCTGGAGTGCGGATGCCGCAAGATGGCCGCCGTCGACAAAAAAGGCGACGCCGCTTCCAAAGTCATTGCCTACCGTGACAATGCCCTGAGCATCTGCGACAAATGCAAGGAAGACCATGGCGATTTTATGCGGGTCACCGAATCCTTTATCCACTGGATTGATCCGGCCCCGAGCCTGCCCGAACAGGAGAAGATCAGCGTCAAGGTTCTGGGCAGCACACCTACCACCAATTAGTCCTCGTAGCAACCTCTCTGTGAAACCGGGGGTACATTTCACTCCCAGCAATCCGCCTGCGCAGGCAGTCATGGTCTCCGATGAACAGTCATATAAAATGGCCCGACCAAGAAACACTATGCGGAAATTGATAAAATGTCACCAATTCAGTCTATTGACAACAAAACATAATGTTATTTATTGCCCGGTATCTTTCCAAGATTGACAACGGTCTACAAAGCCCTTGGCCCACTCAGGGGTCCCCAGGGCATGAACATGGGTATACAGGGCCAGGACATTGTTGACGCACAGGCCATCGCGCCCTCCCATGAAACCGGTCCCCCGTTTCATCTTCAAGGAAAGTTCAGCCGGATCTCCCGGCCAATCCAGGATCGTTGAATAACGAAACTCATGGCCTTTGACCTCGGTGCCGACCGGATAAAAGGGATTATTTCCTTCGGCCAGGAAGATCGAATACCCATGGGCCTGCGGGCGTTTCGACAAACCGAAACGAACCGGGAAGACCCCGGCCAGGGGATGTTCAACCCCATCCAGGACAATTGATTTCCCAAGATAGATCAAGCCGCCGCATTCCGCATAAACAGGCAATCCGGCATCAACAGCAGCCCGGACAGATTGCCGGAAGCCGGCATTGGCAGCCAGAGCCGCTGCGCTGGTCTCCGGAAAACCACCACCGATATACAAGCCATCCAACTGAGGCAACTGAGGGGCATGCAGGGCGTTGATCGGGATCAACTCTGCCCCAGCGGCCTCAAGGGCCTCCAGGTTCTCGGCATAATAGAACTGAAACGCCGCGTCCATCAGATACCCGATCCGCAGAGACGGGCCATGAGCCCGAACCTCTTCCCTGGCCTGAGCAGGCAGCACTGCCCCTGAACCCGGAATCTCGGCCATCAACTCCTCGATCTGCAACACATCCAGATGCTCGTCAATGGTGTCGGCCAAAAGCTCCAGGGCCGCCTCAACCCCATCATACTCCTGGTGCGGTGTCACACCCAGATGACGCATGGGAAAGATATCACGTCTCAGACGGGGGATGGCACCGACCACCGGCAACCCCGTATAATGCTCTACCGCCTCACTGACAATGGTTCGATGCCGAACACTGCCGATCTGGTTGAGGACCACACCACAGATCGTGATCCGTGGATCAAGCATTTGACATCCCAAGACCATGGCGGCCACGGTGCGGGTGGTCTTGCTGCAGTTGACCACCAGCAGAACGGGAAGATTGAGCATCAGGGCCAGTTCGGCCGAAGAATAGCCGCCAGTGGCATTGACCCCGTCATAGAGACCACGATTGCCCTCGACAATCAACCGCTCCCCTGCCCGTCCATGTTCCTGGAACGAGGCCTGAATCACCGCCTCATCCATCAGAAAGGGATCAAGATTATAGCAGCTGCGGCCAGCCGCCAGTTTCATCCAGCCGGCATCGATATAATCCGGCCCCTTCTTGAACGGAACTACGACTCGACCCCGGCGGGTCAAAGCCGCAGTCAGTCCCACTGAGACCACACTCTTCCCCGAACCTCCGGCCAGTCCGGCCACCATCAAACCTTTGCTCATCACCATTGCTACCGTCAATGTTCGTTTTTTCCGTGAATAAACCAGGCACGGACATAAAGTTGATTGAGTTCATCCTCCAGACGCAGCCGCTCTCGCTCCACTTCATCCGTTCCCAGATCTTTTTCCAGCCGGATCGGTTCGCCAAAGAAAAAATCGATGCGCGAAAAGGGCAGCGGCAGGATGGTGCCATCCCAGGAGCCGAAGCGGATGTAACGGCTGCAGGAACAGACCATGGGCAGAATCGGTGCCCCGGTGCGGGAGGCAAGGAGGATAGCACCAGGCTGAACCACTCGGGCCGGTCCCTTGGAGCCATCAGCCACCAGCCCCACATTTCGCCCGGCCCGCAGGGCGCGCATAAGCCCCTTCAGGGCCTGAACTCCGCCCCGGTTCCGCGAGCCACGGACCGTCTCAAAACCCAGACGGGTCAGCAAACGGCTGATATATTCCCCATCCCGGCTGCTACTGACCATGATCGTACCGCGTTCATGACTCAGGACCCGAAGGACAGGAAACAATCCATAATGCCAGAAGACACCGATAACCGGCACAGCCCGCTCGGCAAGTGCCTGCCGATGGATCTGGCCATGTACGCGCATCCGACAGGTGCCAAACCAGATCCGGATCAACCACAGGACAAGGAACGGCAAAAGGCGCAGTGAGACACGATAAAGGGCGCCATCTTTCATCCTATTTCAATCTCCAGTCTCCGCAAGGCCTTGATCCGATCACGAAGTCTGGCCGCCTCTTCAAAGGCCAGTTCCTGAGCCGCAGTTCGCATCTCCTGTTCGAGCCGCCCGATCTCCCGCTCCAGATCAACCAGACTGGTGTAGACAGGCAGTTCTTCCGCCACCTGAAGAAGCAACTCATCCCGCTCCCCGGTACAACCATAGCCCTCATTGCGCAGATGTTGATTAAGACCATCTTTGATCTGGGATATGACCGTCTGCGGCACTATACCATGTTCTTCATTATGGGCCTGCTGAATTCTGCGGCGTCGATCAGTCTCATCAATGGTCCGCTGCATGGAACCCGTAATCTGATCCGCATACAGAATAACCCTGCCCCGGACATTCCGGGCGGCCCGACCGCAGGTCTGAGTCAGACTGCGCTCGGAGCGGAGAAAACCCTCCTTATCGGCATCCAGAACGGCCACCAGTGAGACCTCGGGGATATCCAGCCCCTCACGGAGAAGATTAATCCCCACCAGGACCTGATACTCACCCCGTCGCAGGTCACGGATCAACTCCATCCTCTCCAGGGTCTTGATATCAGAGTGGAGATAGCGAACGGCAACGCCCAGCTTTTCATAGTACTCGGTCAGGTCCTCAGACATCCGTTTGGTCAGGGTCGTAACCAGAACCGCTTCACCCAGTTCAGCCCGGAGACGAATCTCCTCCAGCAGGTCGTCCACCTGAGTTGCGGCCGGGCGAATTTCAATCACGGGATCAAGCAGGCCAGTGGGTCGGAGAATCTGTTCCACCACCTGTCCATGGGACTGCTCCAGCTCATAGGGCCCAGGAGTGGCCGAGACATAGATCGCCTGTTTGACCCGTTCACGAAATTCATCAAAACGCAGCGGCCGATTATCCAGGGCTGAGGGCAGACGGAAACCGTAATCGACCAGGTTCTGCTTGCGAGACCTGTCGCCGTTATACATCCCGTTGAGTTGGGGCACGCCGAGATGTGACTCATCCAGGAAAATGATATAGTCCTCGGGAAAATAGTCCAGCAGGTTGGGCGGCGGGGCTCCTGGCTCCTTGCCGGTCAGGTGACGGCTGTAATTCTCGATGCCGCTGCAATAACCCAATTCCTGGATCATCTCCAGGTCAAACATGGTTCGCTGCTCCAGGCGTTGCTGCTCCACCAGTCTGTTCTCACGACCAAACCAGGCCAGACGCTCGCTCAACTCCTCCTTGATGGTGACCATGGCCTGCAGCAGGCGATCACGTGAGGTGACAAAATGGCTGCCGGGAAAGACCGTGTACTCCTCAAGCCGCTCCAAAACCACACCGCGCAGGGGATCAATCAGACTGATTGCCTCGATGGTGTCGCCGAAGAACTCGACCCGCAGGGCCCGCTCCTCTTCGTGGACCGGGAAGATATCGAGCACATCACCCCGGACCCGGAAGGTACCACGATGAAAGGAGATATCGTTCCGCTCATAGAGCATATGGATCAGCCGCCGCTGGACCACCTCCATGACCTGTTCCTCCTCACGACGCAGGAAGAGATGCATGTTGCGATACTCCTCCGGTGACCCAAGTCCGTAGATACAGGAGACCGAGGCGATGATGATGACATCCCGCCGGGTCAGAAGGGAGCGGGTGGCCGAGTGACGCAGTTTATCAATGGCCTCGTTGATGGCCGAATCCTTTTCGATATAGGTGTCGGACTGGGCAATATAGGCCTCGGGCTGATAATAATCATAATACGAGACAAAATATTCGACCGCGTTATGGGGGAAGAGTTCCCGAAACTCACCAAAGAGCTGGGCGGCCAGAGTCTTGTTGGGGGCGATGATCAGGGCCGGGCGCTGAACTTCCGCAATCACTCCGGCCATGGTCAGGGTCTTGCCGGTGCCGGTCCCGCCGAGCAGGACCTGGTCACGACTGCCCGAGACAAGACCCCGGGCCAGGGTCTCGATGGCCTGAGGTTGATCACCGGCCGGGGCAAAAGGGGCGACCAGTTCGAACATCAGACTGCCTGCTCCCCGCTCTCCATTTTAACGGCAGGAACACCTGTCTGGGACGCAACCCCCTTTTCCTCATCCATCATCTCCTTCATGTCCAGGGCCCGATCAAAGGCGCTGATGTGATCCTGACCTAAGAAGAGATCTTTGATACTGAAGACCTGCATCCGGCAGGCCTGAGAAAAGAGGCGGTTGACCAGAAGAAGCGAGGCGATTTCCATCTCCTCGACCTCCTGCCGGGTCACGGCATGCATGGTCTCATGGACAAAACGGCGATCATCGGCCTCCACATGGACAAAGGCACGCAGCAACTGCTGGTACTGCTCCTCGCCACTTTCAAGGGTCATGATCCGATTGAGATCAAGAGAGAGTTCCACCAGCCGCTTCCGAAAGCCCTGGTACTGGGTGGTGATAAACGAGTTCTCCGAGGCATCGAACTCGTCCATGTCCTTACGCACCCCTTTGAAATTCTTCAGCGAGTTCATTATATTACGGGAGGAATAGACAATTCTCTCCAACTCCCTGACCTCACTTATTTCCAGCTTCTGACTCTGGAGCCGGGCAAAGAAGGCAAAGATCTCGGCATGAAGCAGTTTGATGTTGTCATAGAGCCGATCAGTGGTCTGTTTTCGTTTACTCCCCCGTTCAAAGGGAAGCTGCTGCGCAAAGACCAGAGACTCGTCGATCCGGAGCAACCGGAGATTGTAGAGCTGACTCTCCTGAAGGAGATGATGGACCTCATTACGCAGGGCGGCAGTGGCTGCGTCAGGGATCTCATGGGTGGCGTTGCCCAGAAAAGCGGTGAGCAGAATCCGGTGGTCTGGAATAAAACGCACCAACCAGGCGGCCAGGAGACCAATAAAAGGAAAGAAAATGAGCACTCCCAGGCAATTGAACAAGGTATGGAACAGGGCCAGGGCCATGACGCTGTTGCTCTCAATATCCAGCAGTCGACCGACCAGCCAGATCAGACCCGGAAACAAGAGGACTGCGACCAGACCGGTGATCATATTAAAGAACAGATGGCTCAAGGCCACCCGCTTTTTGGCCTGGATCCCACCCAGGGACCCGAGCAAGACCGTGACCGTGGTACCGATATTGGCACCAATGGCCACGGCGGCCCCGGTCTCAAAACTGATCAGGCCACTGTTGAGGGCAGTCAGGATGATGGCAATACTGGCCGAGCTGGACTGCATGAGCGCAGTCATAATCAGACCGATCAGGAGATAGACGATCAGGCCATAGTCCGGGACCTGAGACAGGTCAAAGCCTGCCGCCAATCCCTCAACACTGCCCTTCATGTAATCCAGACCGAGAAAAAGAAAACCGAACCCCACCAGCAACCTGGACAGCTGAAAGAGTCGAGGCGATGAGGACAAGGCCACCATGCTGATACCGCCGATTCCGACCATGGGCAGGGCAAAGACCTCAATCTTGACTTTGAATCCCAGGGCGGCAACAATCCAGGCGGTACAGGTGGTGCCGACATTGGAGCCCATCATCACCCCGATTCCGTTGCCCATGGTCATCACACCGGCCCCGACAAAGGCCAGAACCATGAGCGAGACCGCCGAGCTGGACTGAAGAATAGCCGTGACCAGGATCCCGCTGCCGATTGCCCGCAGACGACCATCGGTATAATGTCGAATAAGTCGCCGAAAGGCCCTGCCAGACAAGTTTTTGACTGCATCCTCCAGCAAAAACATACCATAGAGAAAGATGCCAAGACCCGCCAGGAGTTGCCAGATATCAAAATTCATAGCCACCTAAAAGGAAAAAAGAGCAGGGCCTCGAAACAGTTGATGGCAAAATGAGCCAGGCTGGTGAGGCGGGCCGCTGCCGAACTGCCAACAGCGGCGATCAGTTCAAGGGTGCAGGTCCCAATATTGGCAGCAATCATCAGGGCAATACCCGGACCAAGACAAATCTCCCCCTCCATGCCCATGGCAACAATCAGTCTGGTGGTGGCCGAACTCGAACTGGTGATCGAGGTCAGGACCGCATCGGTCGTGGCCTCGCGCCAGGGTCCGCCAGCGGCCCGCTACAGTAGTTGCTTGAGTCGAATTTCACTGAGGTGCTTCAGGGTCAAGCTCAACTGCCTGATCGCAAACAAAAACAAGGCCAGGCCGCCAAACAACTGGGCACGATCATTGCCAGATCCATCTTGCCCCCTCCAGGTACCCGGAATCACCTCTGAGAACTTCCTTCACGGTTCAACATAGCACGTCCAACACGACAAGAAAAGGGACAGAATAAATGCGACAAAATGATCTTTAACTGCATTACAAAAATCCGTTCATTACCACACAGCTTTCGGCTATCGCTTTTAAAGCAAATACATTATCCTCAATCATATTTGCAGTTCCCAGTGCAATAATCATCAACACCCTCCGTCATGGCCGATCACTTTAACCACCATCGAGAACCGGAACTTGTCTTTCAACCTTTGAATGACAGGCGTTACACTGAATTTTACGATCTCGAGGTGGCAAGATTCCAAGAGGATCTCATTTTTTATCGGCAATACTGTTCACGTCCCAACAAAATACTGGAATTAGGCTGCGGCAGCGGCCGACTGTGTCATGTTCTGGCCGCAGATGGGGCTGGGATGACCGGGATCGATCTCAACCTGACCATGCTTGTGCGAGCCAGGAAACGTCCTGGCCCGAGTATTAACTATCTGCAGATGGACATGAACCGGCTCGGACTCAAAGGGCCGTTCGATACGATTATCATCGCCTACAATACTCTTAATCTCTTGCAGCAACAGGATGTGATTCTAAGTTGCCTGCGACAGACGGCAAGCCTCCTTCGCAGCAGCGGCTTTCTCCTGCTCCAGCTTTATATTCCGGACCAGGCCTTGCTGAACATCGGAGACAAGAGACTGTTTCAATTTCAGAGCTTTGATCTTCCCCATGGCGGACGAGTCATAAAAGAAACGCTCAAGGGCTATTCTGCCTCTAAGCAGTGCATCACCCTGGAAGAACGCTATCGGGTCAGGCCCATGCAGCCCGGAACAGCCAACGAAGATCTGAGTCACACCCTGCATCTGGCAGCCCTTTCACATGAGCAGTGGATCGCAATCCTCCATAAGGCTGGTTTCATAATCCTGGAGCAGTTTGGTGGTTACGATTTCAGGCCCTATGATGGCGGCACCTGCCTCCTGGTTCATGGCAGAAAATCCACGTAACCAACCAGCGTAGCTGGATCTGATTGGCAAGCCACAACCAGCTATGACAGTTCGTTACTCTGGCATGCCAATGATGGTCTCCAATGAATTTTCAGATAAAACACCCAATTTCCTTTTTTCTTCTCTCCGAAAATTGCATCCACCACTCCCTTATCTCATATTCGGCACCCTTTTTATCTCCCACCAATTCTTTTATCAGCCATGACTGATATATATACTAACATTTCAATATGTTATTAATTTTCTGCAAGAAACAGCAAACATAAAATCATTTTCTTGACCTGAGTCAAAGAAGCCCTCGGGCGGATCTGCTATTCTAATAAACAATGACGGACGGCAAGGAGAAACCCTCTTGCCTTTCTCAACAGGAATCATATATTAACAGTAACTTTTCACAAAGAGTTACTCGTTCAACTCAAATCTCAACAGGAGAAAAAACATGTTCTGTAACCAGTGTGAACAAACGGTCAAGGGAATTGCCTGCACGACCATGGGTGTCTGCGGCAAGAATGAGGAAGTTTCATCAATTGAAGATCTGCTGACCTATGCGGTCCAGGGCCTGTGTCTGGTGGCCAACGAGGGACGCAAGGTCGGTGTGGTTGACAACGCCATTGATCGCTTTGTCTGTGAGGCCATTTTTTCCTGCCTGACCAATGTCGACTTTGATCCGGCCCGTTTCCAGGTCCTGATCAACAAGACGGTCGAGTTGCGCGAAGGCCTGAAGACTCAAGTGGCCGCTGCCGGTGGTGTTACGACATTTGCCTCTGCCGCAGCCACCTATACCCCCGGCGCCAGCGTCACCGATCTTGAGACTCAGGGCGGAACCCTCAACTTTATCCAGACCATGGACAGCAATGAGGATCTGCGCTCCCTGAAACAGATCACCCTTTATGGCCTTCGCGGTCTGGCTGCCTACACCGACCATGCAGCCATTCTTGGCCAGGAAGACGATGCCGTATACGCCTATGTCCATGAGGCCATGGCTGCCCTGACCACTGACATGGACCTCAATGGTCTGGTCGGTCTGGCCCTGAAATGCGGTGAGGTCAACCTCAGAGCCATGGAGCTGCTCGATGCCGGCAATACCGGGACCTATGGTCATCCGGTCCCGACCACGGTTCCGCTGGGACATCGTCCCAACAAGGCCATCCTGGTTACCGGCCATGACCTGAAAGACCTGTCCGTGCTTCTGGAGCAGACAAAAGGCAAGGGGATCGACATCTACACCCACGGTGAGATGCTGCCCTGCCACGGCTATCCCGAATTGAAGAAGTACGATCATTTCTACGGCCATTACGGAACTGCCTGGCAGAACCAGCAGAAAGAGATGCCCCTGTTTCCGGGCGCTGTCCTGTTCACCACCAACTGCATCCAGAAACCGAAGGATTCTTACAAGGCCAATGTCTTTACCACCGGCCTGGTCGGCTGGCCCGATGTGGCCCATATCGACAACAACAAGGACTTCACCCCGGTCATCGAGCGTGCCCTCGCCCTGCCCGGCTTTACCGACACTACTGATCAGGGCTCAGTCATGGTCGGTTTTGCCCGCAACACCGTCCTTGGCGTGGCAGACAAGGTCATTGATGCCGTCAAATCCAAGGCCATCCGCCATTTCTTCCTGGTCGGTGGCTGTGACGGTGCCAAGCCGGGCCGGAATTACTACACCGAGTTGGCGGAGAAGATCCCCACCGACTGCATGATCCTGACCCTGGCCTGCGGAAAGTTCCGTTTCTTTGACAAGCAGTTGGGTGACATCGGCGGCATCCCCCGTCTCCTTGATGTGGGTCAGTGCAACGATGCCTACTCGGCCATCCAGATCGCGGTGGCCCTGGCTGGTGCCTTCGAGTGCGGGGTCAACGACCTGCCCTTGAGCATGATCCTCTCCTGGTACGAGCAAAAGGCAGTTGTAATCCTGCTGACCCTGTTCAGCCTGGGTATCAAGGACATCCGCCTCGGACCCTCGTTGCCGGCCTTTATCACCCCGAACGTCCTCAACGTTTTGGTGGAGAACTTTGCCGTCAAGCCTATCTCCACGCCGGATGAGGATCTGAAGACCATCCTCGGCTGATCAACCCGACTCATCAATTCATGACCCCGGGGCGGGACGAGGCAACGCCTTATCCCGCCCCATTTTTATTCACCCACAGCCACCAGACATGCATGAATGATCATCAGAAGACTTTCGGTGTGGTCCCCGGCCTGAATATGGGGCTGTTCGCACCCGATGACCTGAAGCGGATCATAGACATCATCAACCGCTATGAGGTGCCGATGACCAAGATCACTTCGGCCCAGCGCTTGGCCCTGCTCGGGATGGACACAAACGAGCAGAAACAACTGCTGACTGAACTGACTCCCCTGCTGCGCCCCCAACCTGACAATGGTGTTAACTATGTCCAGGCCTGTCCGGGTAATCAGTGGTGCAAGTACGGTGTAAGTGACTCCCTGAAATTGGGTGCCGAACTGGAGAAGCTGAGTTTTGATGAGCCCTTGCCGGCCAAGGTCAAGATAGGTGTTGCGGGCTGCAGAATGTGCTGTACAGAGGCCCGGGTCCGCGATATTGGAGTGATTGCCGGGAAAAAAGGATGGACCCTGATTTTCGGTGGTAACGGCGGCAATAATGCCCGCATCGGTGATGTGGTGGCCGAAGGCCTGACCGACGAGCAGGTGATCTCACTTATCCGAAAATGCCTGGATTATTATCGACACAATGCCCGTCGGACCATGCGTACCGCTCGTTTCATGGAGATTAACGGGATCGAGAAACTGAAACAGGCAGTTTTAGACAGTATCTGATTCTATCCCCAACCACCAACCAGATTTTAACAGCTCAGAGAGAGGACACCATGCAATGCCCTGGACAAGACAACCGTTACTGGAGCGGCGAAGAAGTCTTTGAGATGAACTGCCCCCATTGCGGAACCATACTGGAATTTTTCAAAGACGACAGCCAGCGAACCTGCAAGGAATGCGGCCACAAGGTTTTAAACCCCAAGATCGACTTTGGCTGTGCCTCGTACTGCCCCTATGCCGAACAGTGTCTGGGTTCCTTGCCCCCGGAACTGGCGGCCAAACAGGGCAACCTCTTCCGTGACAAACTGACCGTTGCCGTCCGCAAACAACTCCTTGGCCAGGAGGATGAGTACCAACTGCGTACCCTGGCCGCTGATTTTGCCGAGACACTGTGCCGGGCCGAGAAAGGAAACACTGCCGCCGTAGTGGGAGCCTCCCTGCTGAAGGATTTGCCCGGGGCCAGAGATATTCTTGCAGGTCTGAAGGGAGGCGACACTTTAACCGGTCAAATCAGCGAACTCATGAAACTGAATCCGGAAACCCCCAACACGGCAGATGCACTTTCGCACCAGCTGCTCCATGACGCCTGTCTGTTGGCCGCGACCTCCACCGGTCATCCAATCGCCAAAGGCCAGGAGTGTCAGAGTGAAAGTGGCCAAAAAGAAATGAAGAAACTGCTCAAATAACAACTTAACTTGACCCAGGTCAAAGACCAGACTCACTTTTCAAGGTATTCTCTATCCATAATCGACACACATTCAACCCCAACCGCGAGGAAACCATCATGAAAAGTGTACGCAAAATCATCAAGATCAACGAAGAACTCTGCGACGGCTGCGGCCTCTGTGTCCCTGACTGCGCTGAAGGCTCACTGCAGATCATCGATGGCAAGGCCCGGCTGGTGGAAGACAAGCTCTGTGACGGACTCGGGGCCTGCCTTGGTTCCTGTCCCACCGGAGCCCTGCAGATTATCGAACGTGAGGCCGACGAGTTTGACGAAGAGGCCGTCGAAGAATTCCTGGAGAATCTCAAGAAGCAGGCCAGTTCCACTCCGGTCAAGCCCTCGGGATGCCCCTCGGCCCAAATCAAGACCTTTGCTCCGCTCAGCCCCTGCCAGACGGCCAACAAGCCGAGTCTGAAGACCGCTGGCGGCCCGTCCGCCCTGCGCCACTGGCCGATTCAGATCCGCCTGATCCCACCCACGGCCCCCTTTCTACAAAGGGCTGATGTCCTGGTGGCTGCCGATTGCTCAGCCGTTACGGCCGCAAATTTTCAGGGGGACTTTCTCCAGGACAAGGTTGTCATGATGGGTTGCCCCAAATTCGACGACGCCCAGAGCTACGTGGATAAATTCACTGCTATCTTTGATCAGTGCAAGCTCAAGAGCCTCACCATTCTGATCATGGAGGTCCCCTGCTGCGGGTCCATGAACGGAATTATCAAGGAGGCCTTGAAACGATCCAATACCACTGTACCGGTCGAGCAGATCACCCTGTCGGTTCGCGGCGAGGTCGTCGCCCGGAATCAGTGGTAGACAGACATTTGAGCAGATATGTCATCATGGCGTCGAAAGAGTCCTGGACACTTCTGGCCACATAGCCCAAAGTCGCCATGGACTCATTCCGGCAGGTGTTGCAGGTTCAACGCAAACAGGGCTGTTTCATTTGGGTTCAGTTTTATCTGCAAATGAATCGGTAGTCGGCACGCTCATCCCCGGCCATCCATGGGCAGAATCGGCCGTACTCTGCCTTTTACGAACCGTAACCACAACACCTTCCACCCTCTTCTCTATGCCGGTGATCTCCCCACCGGCATAGAGAAGAACCCGTTCCATCTTCTTGGCTTTGTCTTCGGCGCAGATAAAGACAAAACCATCGCCAGTTGCCATCCTGCCCAGACGTGCCCGCACATCTTTAAAGCCGGTTCAACAGTCACCGCGATAATCCAGCATATCAT
>CALENA010000160.1 GCA_937910875.1 uncultured Desulfobulbaceae bacterium
GCCGGTCCCAGAGCCGTGCCGGAGCCGTAGGACACTGTTTGCTCATAAGGGGCGGGAATGACCTGGAACAGGCATTGATCTTTCGGCAGATCCGGGATCTCTGTGGCGAGAAAGGGGGGGTAGCTTGGCTGGTTCATGGTCTGTGCCTTGGTTGGTTTCTTTTGGGGCTGGTCAGGAGAGTCGTTGTTTAAAGTCGTCGTAGTCAAAGACCCGGACGGTCTCTGTGTTGCCGGTCTCTGAGTCGATCACCATCAGGGTCGGATGGTGGACTCCGTTAAACATGGTGGTCTTGACCATGGTGTAATGGGCCATGTCGGCAAAGACCAGACGGTCACCACTCTTTAAAGGAGAGGTAAACGAGTAGTCGCCGATCACGTCTCCGGCCAGGCAGCTCAGCCCGGCCAGGCGGTAGGTGTGCGGATGTGTGCCGGGGGAGGCGCCTTCTGCCTGGTCATCAAACAGGTCGGTCCTGGCCCGCCAGACTCGCGGGCGATAGGGCATCTCCAGGACATCAGGCATGTGGGCGGTGCAGGAGATGTTGAGTATGGCGATGTCCATCCCGTTGTCGATGATATCGAGGACCTCGGCGGTCAGCACTCCAGTGTTCAGGGCCACGGCCTCGCCCGGTTCCAGATAGACTTGAAGGTTATACTGCCTCTGAATCCGGGTGATCAGGGAGCAGAGGAGGTCGATATCGTAACCGGGGCGGGTGATATGATGGCCGCCACCAAAGTTGAGCCAGGCAAGCCCGGGCAGAAACTCTCCGAACTGTTCCTCCACGGCCTTGACGGTCGTTGCCAGGTCACCCGCGTCCTGTTCACACAGGGTATGAAAGTGGAGCCCGCTGATGCCTGCGAGATCCTGGCCGTCAAAGTGACGGCGGATGATGCCCAGGCGCGAATGGGGGGCGCAGGGATCATAAATGGCATGGCCCTCCTGGGTTGAGCATTGAGGGTTGATGCGCAGGCCGCAGCTCACCCTGCCCTCGACCAGAGGGCGGAAGCGTTGCCATTGGCCAAAGGAGTTGAAGTTGATGTGCTGGCAGGAGCGCAGAAGCGCGTGCAGGTCGTCTTTTGAATAGGCGGCGGCAAAGGCGTGGACCTCGCCGCCGAACTCCTCGTGCCCCAGGCGGGCCTCCCAGGGTGAGCTGGCGCAGGTCCCATCCAGATACTCACTGATCAGGGGGGCCAGATGCCACATGGAAAAGCCCTTGAGGGCCAGGAGGATCCGGCAGCCGGTTCGTTTCTTGACCGAGGCCAGCAGCTCAAGATTGTGCCGAACCCTGGCCTGGTCGACGATAAAAGCAGGGCAGGGCAGGCTCATGGCCAGGAGACCCCCACGGCCTGGCCCATGGGTCGATTACTGAACAGTTGAGCTCGCATCAGAGTTCCACCACCTTCCAGGGCAGGCCGTAGAGATTCAGGTCGGCCATGAAAGGGTCGGGATCCAGCTGTTCCATATTAAAGACCCCGGCCCCCTGCCACTTCCCCT
>CALENA010000161.1 GCA_937910875.1 uncultured Desulfobulbaceae bacterium
CTGTTCAGGTCTCCATGTCCTGAAATCTACCCACAGATTCTGCGGAAGAGCCAAAGCCTCAAGCCCTGGTGATCGGTGACAGCCACAATCGACTGTTCCGGCAAATGCGAGATGTCATGGAAACGGGAAAAACTGGCGAGATTGACGGCCATGGTCAGAACGGCCCTGGGATTTCCAGCCGGGTTGAGCACCGGCATGGCAAAGGCAAAGGCCGGGACCTCCACGCTCACCCGGGACAGGATATATTCACCCACGGCAAAGCCCCTGGTTTTCAGGGCCTCCTGCACATGTTTTCGGTCTGCCAGATTGGTGTCAGTAAAGGGCCTGGCAGCGGCCACGACATCCCCCTTGAGATCCAGGAGGGTGATATTAATACAGTTGGGGTTCTGGGCCAGGACGGCCTGAAAAATTTCAGTGCAGGCTGGAAGGTCCATGGCCTGAACACCCGGCAGCAAGGCCAGGACAGAAAGCGTCTGTCGGGCTGTCAGAGCTGTCTCGTTCTGGGCCTCGGCCATGGCATGGGTCAGCATGGAGACCGCGTGTTCTGCCTTTTCAATGGACAACCGGCGCTGCTCAAGGCCTGAATAAAGAAGAATGGTGAGACCAGGTAAAACGGCCAGAATGATCAGCAAAGCCAGTTTTATCCTGATGGAACCTGAGGACAAAAAATTCATTTTCACCTCTTGCTATTCAAATCAAAATCTGATTGCCCGGTCAGGTTCTATTTGCCTCCTGTTTGTTTTAGAACCGGCAAAACTCTCGTTGATCTTTATGATATCAGTATATCAAACCGGTTCTGTAGAATACAAGGATCATTATGGTAACAATAGGATAATATGAATTTATATCTTATAGCTACAGGGTTAAAAGCGAAATCCGCATTGTTCAGAATTGCACCGCACCAATCCGGAAAACCATGTCCATGATCGTGGAAGCTTGCTGGATCCATGAACTCACCCAGTCTACCGACTCCTGTTCAGACCAGGGCTTCACGCACCTTGGTGGCCAGGAGCTGACGTGAAAGCGGTTTCGGCACAAAGTGAACACCCTTGTTCAGGACGCCATGATGGGCAATGACGTTAGCCGTGTAACCGGACATATACAGGACCTTGATGGTCGGGCGGACGGCCTGAAGCTGTTCGGCCAGGACCCGGCCATTCATCCCCGGCATGATCACATCGGTGATCAGCAGATCGATTTTGCTCTCAGTGGTCCGGGCCAGGGTAATGGCCTCTTCAGGAGAACCGGCGATCAGAACGGTATAACCTAACGCCGCAAGCATCCTCTGGCCAAGCACCAGGATGGATTCTTCATCTTCCACCAGCAGAATGGTCTCGCCATTGGCGCGTGGAATGTCCTCCGGATCTCTGTGTTCCTGCGTATCGGCCATACTTGCATGACGCGGCAGATAAACCTTGATGGTGGTGCCTTCGCCAGGCTCGCTGTAGACGTTGATAAATCCAAGGTTCTGCTTGACGATACCATAGACCGTGGACAGACCAAGACCGGTTCCCTCGCCTAATTTTTTGGTGGTGAAAAAGGGCTCAAAGATCTTTTCCACAAGTTCTCTGTTCATGCCGCAGCCATCATCGCTGACCATGAGCAGGGCAAAATCACCGGGCCTGAACCCGTCATGCTCGGCACAGTACTCTTCATCAAAGGTCATGTTCTGGGTCTCAATAGTGACATGCCCCACATCGGCAATGGCATCCCGGGCATTGACACAGAGATTGACCAGGATCTGATCCAGCTGGGATGGGTCCATGTTCACCGACCAGACCCCATCGCCTGGCAGCCAGACCAGTTCAAGGTCTTCACCGATCAGCCGCCTGATCATTTTCAACATCCCTTCCACGGTCATATTCAGGTCAAGGATCTTCGGCTCAACGATCTGCTTCCGGGCAAAGGCCAGGAGCTGCCGGGTGATTTCAGCTGAACGTCTGGCCGCATTCATCACCTCCGTGAGATCACCATGCAGGGTGGTGGTCGGATCGGTCGCCTGCAGGGCCATTTCTGTGTAGCCCATGATCACGCTGAGCATGTTATTATAATCATGGGCCACGCCACCGGCCAGCTGTCCCACGGCCTCCATTTTTTTGGTCTGGACCAGCTGCCTTTCCAGTTTGATGCGCTCGGTGATGTCAACAATGGTGGTGATGAAATAAAGAGGCTTCCCCTGAGGGTCAGACTGCATGGAGATACTGACATCGGTCCAGAGAAATGAGCCGTTTTTGTGGACAAATCTCTTTTCAAAGCGCATGTCATTTTTCTCACCCTGAAGCATCGGATCAAAGATCTCCTGCTGAATCTTCTCCACATCTTCGGGCGGGGTGATCTCCTGCCAGGTCTTGCTCTGCAGTTCTTTCTGCTCATAGCCCAGCATATCGCAAAAGGCTTTGTTCACCCGGATCTCACCACTGACGGCTCTCAGGACCTTGCCGACATTGGCCGCTTCAAAGAGATTTCGGTAGCGCGCCTCATTTTCCCGTAACTCGGCCAGCGTCGTTTTTCGGTTCGCAGCGGCCTCCTGGAGCAGGGTGTGGACGTTTTCGATTTCGCAGATTGCCAGCCCCGGGTCTCTGGGTGAAGTGCTTTCAGTGAGCGATTCCAGGGCACGAGTCAGTTGGCGGCCGACCACCCGCCCAGCGACAATACTGGCCAGAGCCACCAGAAGGATAGCCATTGCCAGGGCCCCCCCGGCAATGAGGAGTGGTTTGAGATAGACCCAGGGAGAGACCTCCAGGACAACAGACCAGTGCGCAACCGTTGATCTGGTTGTAAAGGATCGCCAGAAACCCTGTTTACCGGGTACATCCTGTTGAAGCGTCACGGTACGATGGGCAATGAGGGAACCCTTGCTGTCGCGCAGGGTCACAAAATATCCGGGAGACAGTTCGAATTCATCAAGCAATGTCTGATATTGGCGCGTCTCGATAATGGAGAGCAGGATGGCCACGGTCTGTCCATGGCGCACGACCGGCACCACCACGGCCACCAGAGGTTCTTTGGCGATTGGCCCCAGAAACATGTCAGCGACGGCCGGTTTTCCGGTTTCCAGAACATAGGGTGCTGCAGCAAATTCTTTGGGTACGGGCAGTTTGGGCAGAGTCGCGCCAAACGGTAAGCGGGTGTTCAGCAGCATCTGAGACGAGAGATCGGCCACAACGACATGGCCGCTGAAGATTTCACGAAATGCCTGTGTCTCTTTGTAAAATTCTTCCAGTCGGGACAAATCATCCATAAGCGAGGAGGCTGCCAGGACCTGCAGGGCCATGATATGGGCCGACAGACCCTGGTCAATGGCCATTTCCACTTGATGAGCCTGGGCCTGGGCATTTTGGTCCTGCTGAAGATGAACAGTGTAAACATGGACACTGGCAAGAATCAGGGCCAGCAGACCAAGCGGAAGGACGCAGAGAAAGATCAGCCGGATAAGAAAGGTATGGATTGTTGTGGCCTGTGGTCTTTGCCGGACGGGTTGTTGAGAGAATAGAGAGACCATTGGGAACCTTTGTATCTGGTAAAGAATTGCAGTTCATTCAAAAATACTTCAGCATACCTTATTGAGACTATCACCGTTTAAAACGGATGGCCAACAATAATACCGACTAAATGGGAATAATTTTATTTTAATAGAAACTGTTAATTCGGTTGGTTATATTTTTTCTGGTCTGGCGGAGTCACCAGGAACTTTGATTGTAATAAATCAAAACAT
>CALENA010000162.1 GCA_937910875.1 uncultured Desulfobulbaceae bacterium
CAATAAGTAATAGGCCATTGCTCTCTGACCAAACATTAAAGATCTCCTAACCAAATCGAAACAATCAGGTGTCATAGTGCTGGTGTAAACGCCAAAGGCAAGGGGCCTTTGATCCGACCACACCCACAGGAGATTTTTCATGAAAAATGTAAGGATGAACACCGCGATCGTAACCGCCGCTCTGGCTCTGGCCATCCCCCAGTTGTCGTGGGGTACTGGAAATCGTGACTACATCAGCATAGTCGGTTCCTCCACGGTCTACCCCTTTTCCACGGTGGTGGCCGAACACTTCGGAAAAACCACCGGCTTCAAGACCCCAAAGGTCGAGTCTACCGGTTCAGGCGGAGGCTTCAAGCTGTTCTGTGAGGGGATCGGCAACCAGCACCCGGATATCACCAATTCCTCCCGCCGGATCAAGCAGTCCGAGATCGACACCTGCCGGAACAATGGGGTCAGCGAAATTGTTGAGGTCAAGGTCGGCTATGACGGCATTGTGCTGGCCAACTCCAAGGGCGCAACCGCCCTGGCCCTGACCCGCAAGGAGATCTTTCTCGCCCTGGCCAAGGAAGTCCCCAACCTCGACACCACCCAGGAGATGATCCCCAATCCCTATATGACCTGGCAGGATATCAATCCGGCACTGCCCGCTATCCGGATCGAGGTCATGGGCCCTCCCCCGACTTCCGGTACCCGGGACGCCTTTGTCGAGTTGGCCATGGAAGCCGGGGCCAAGCAATTTGACTGGATCAAAGTCCTCAGTAAAAGCGACAAAAACCGGTTCAAGATTATTGCCCACACCCTGCGCGAAGATGGGGCCTATATTGAAGCCGGTGAAAACGACAACCTGATCGTCCAGAAACTGGTGGTCAACCCCAAGGCCGTGGGCATTTTCGGCTACAGCTTCCTTGATCAGAACAGCGGCCAGATCCAGGGGGCATTGATCAATGGTCAGGCGCCGACCTTTGACAACATTGCCAACGGCTCCTACCCGGTCTCCCGGCCTCTTTATCTCTATGTCAAAAAGGCTCACGCCAACATGGTCCCCGGGATCAACGAATATCTGGGTGAGTTTGCCAGTGAGCAGGCCTGGGGCCCAGAAGGCTATCTGGCCGACAAGGGCATGATTCCCATGCCCAAAGAAGAGCGCGCTCAATTTTCAGACACCGTCAGGAAACTGTCTCCGTTGACTTCGCTGTAACCTGCCCCCTACCCCCTGGGGCCGACACTCCTTTCTTGTCGGCCCCAGGGGCCCTGCCTGCACCCTCACTTTTGACCAAACAGACCAGAATCCTTGGCTGGGCAGTCAGTTAAAGGTCTCGCCGCGGACAATTTCTCCATTGACCAGATAGATGACCTCCTCAGCCATATTGGTCACATGATCGGCCATGCGTTCGAGATGGCGCGAGATGAGAAAATAGTTCATCAACGGTGCCAGCTGATCCGGATTTGCCCGAATCTCACGTTTGATCTTGCCATAGGCCTTGTTCCGCATCTCATCTATTTCATCATCGAGCATACACACCTTGTGGGCCAGGTCAGAATCGACCTGAACAAAGGCGTTCAGCCCCAGACGCAGCATCACCTCAACCTTGGCTCCCATCCCGGCCAGATGGATAGCCGGGGCCTCGATCTCAGGATACCTGGCAATAATCAAGACCCGATTGGCAATGGAGGCGGCAATATCGGCAATCCGTTCCAGGTCATTGTTGATCTTGATCACCGCCACCAGGAAACGCAGGTCAGAGGCCATGGGCTGGTACAAGGCCAGGATCTTGAGACACTCCTCTTCGATCTCGACCTCCATCACGTTAATCTCACGATCAGAGGCGATCAATTGACTGCACCGGGTCGTATCCCGGCTGTCAATGATGTCCACGGCCTCATGCACCCGACCCTCGACCAGGGCCCCGAACTCGAGAAACTTTCGTCGTAATCCTTCAATCTCTCTATGAAAATGCTGGGTTACCTGCATATCTTTACCTCATCGGTTAATTCGTTTATAAGTCATAAAAGGCTCATGACCGTGACAGTACCTGTATAAATGGCATTGTTAATCGACTCCCGTCTACGTTATGATACCTGAACCTCATATCAACCAGACTCAGGTACCCCGTCAAACCATTCAACTCCGCTGAGACAACCATGAGCAAGCCCACCCTGTCGGCCCATATACTGGTGGTCGAAGATGAATCTGATATCCAGCAGCTGATCAGTTACAACCTGAGCAAGGCCGGCTATCGAGTCAGCTTTGCCGATTCCGGTGAAGAGGCCCTGGAGTTTCTGCACCAGCAGTCCTGCGACTGTATCCTCCTGGACCTGATGCTTCCCGGGGCCAGTGGAGTTGAAATCTGTCGGGTCATCAAGGAGACGCCGCTTCGGGCATCCATCCCGATCATCATGCTCACGGCAAAAGGCGAGGAACAGGACATTATCCTCGGTCTTGAATCCGGGGCCGACGATTACATCACCAAACCCTTCAGTCCAAAAATCCTTCTGGCCCGCCTCGCCTCTCTGCTCAGGCGCAGCCAACTTCAGGACACCCCGCCTGCCGCATCTGCTGACATTCTCGTCCATCACACCCTGCACCTGGACCTGAGGCGGCACCTTCTTTTGGTTGATGGACAGTCCCTGGACCTCACGGCCACAGAATTTGCCATCCTTCACTACCTGATGAAAAAACCGGGCTGGGTCTTCAGCCGCCAACAGATCATCGACAACGTCCGTGGTCTCGATTATTCCATCACTCCCCGGGCGGTCGATGTTCAAATCTTCGGACTGAGAAAAAAGATGGGACTGGCCGGAGAACTGATTGAGACCGTGCGTGGCATCGGCTATCGCCTGCAGGAGTAAAGGGAGATTCACCATGCCCAGCCATCACAAAAAATTCTTCTGGCAACTCTTTCCCGGGACGATCCTGGTCCTGATTATTGCCCTGGCCCTTCTCACCTGGTTTATCAGTTCAGCGGTGCGCAGCTTCTATTACAGCCAGAGCGAACTTGAACTCTCCGGCCGGGCAGAACTGATCAGGGAACAGATCACCCCCCTGGTCGCAGAGCAGGATTTCACCACCCTCAACCGCCTGATCAAGGTGATCGGGCCAGCCGCCAAGACCCGGATCACGGTCATTACAACCAACGGTCTGGTCCTGGCCGATTCACTGACCAATTCCAAATTGATGGAGTCCCACGCCAATCGCCCCGAATTTGGTCAGGCCCTGACCAGCGAGTTTGGTTCGGCCATCCGTTACAGCTCAACCCTTGATGCCAGGCTGCTCTATGTGGCCGTCCCTCTCCACAGCCGCCCAGATCAGAGCGCCCCGTTTGCCATCCTCAGACTCGCCGTCCCGGTCAGCGCAATCGATTTGGCCCTGCAGGCCATCCAGTTCAAGATGTTTCTGGCCGCCCTGCTGATCATCACCCTCAGCTCCATTCTGATCTGGCGGATGAGCAGCCGTTTCAGCCGCCCTCTGGAACTCCTGCAAAAAAACGCGAATCGCTTTGCCCAGGGTGACTTCTCCCACGATCATCTCGCAGGCAGCCCCCTGCCCCTGTCTCAGGAGGTGGCCGGGCTCTGTCAGGCCATGAACAGAATGGGCCACCAGCTGGAACAGCAGATCAAGGGGATCGCCAATCAGCGCATGCAACTGGAGGCAGTCCTCTCGGGCATGAGCGAAGGGGTCATTGCCACAGATATGGAGCAGCAGATCTTATATCTGAACCGGGCCACCATCCAGCTGTTCCAACTGGATGGCCACCACTGCCAGGGTCGCTCGGTCCAGGAAGGCATCCGCCACCCGGACCTGCTCAAACTCCTGAAAGAAACCCTGGCCAGCGGCAAACCGCTCGAGGAAGAACTGACCCTTCACCATCCACACACGGTGCATCTGATTGTACACGGGGTCCAGCTTTTTGATCATGACCAGCAACAGATCGGCGTCCTGCTTGTCATGCACGACATCACCCGCCTCAAGAAACTGGAAACTATGCGCCGCGACTTTGTCGCCAATGTCTCCCATGAACTCAAGACCCCGATCACCTCTATCCAGGGATTTGTCGAGACCCTGCTTGACGGGGCCCTGGATGACCAGAAACATGCCCGGGAATTCCTGCAGATCATCTACCGCCAGAGCGGCCTGCTCAACGCCATCGTCGACGACCTGCTCGTCCTCTCCCGCCTTGAAGAGGAGATCAAGCAGGACGCCATCGAGCTCTCACCCGGGGTCATTGCCCCGCTTTTGAGCGAGGCCGCAAGGACCTGTCAGCCCAAGGCCGAACAAAAAGGAATCTCCTTTCATATCAACTGTCCACCTGAACTTGCCGGCCTGATCAACGAGCGTCTTCTGGAGCAGGCCGTGGTCAACCTGATCATCAATGCGATCAAGTACAGCCCCAATAACAGCGAGATCAAGCTTGAGGCCACCAGTCAGGACCAGCAGATCACCATCTCGGTCAGCGATTCAGGCGTCGGGATTGAGGCCAGGCACCTGCCCCGCCTTTTTGAACGATTCTACCGCAGCGATAAGGCCCGCTCCCGTAAACTGGGCGGCACAGGCCTGGGACTGGCCATTGTCAAACACATCATGGAATCTCACCACGGTGCGGTCAGTGTCAGCAGCACTCCGGGGCATGGCAGCACCTTTACCCTGACCCTGCCGCTGCCAACACCGAACATCATGCCGAAGGCGTGAACGTTTATGGTTCGTTGTAACTGTCTCATTTGGTCCAGCCATGCTGGTTAACCGAAACGACCGGTGATGTAATCCTCGGTCAGACGGTGACGGGGCATGGTGAAAATCTTTTTGGTCTCCCCCACCTCAATCAATTCACCCAGGTGAAAATAGGCAGTGCGCTGTGAAACCCGGGCCGCCTGCTGCATGGAATGGGTGACAATGACGATGGTAAACTGGACCCGAAGCTCATCAATCAACTCCTCGATCTTGGCCGTGGCAATGGGATCAAGGGCCGAACAGGGTTCATCCATGAGGATCACCTCGGGGCTGACCGCAATGGCCCGGGCAATACAGAGCCGTTGCTGCTGACCACCTGACAGCCCGGTTCCGGGGCTGGTCAGGCGGTCCTTGACCTCATCCCACAATCCGGCCTTGATCAGAGACGATTCCACCAGCTCATCTTCTTCGACCCGTCCCCTGACCAGCCCATGAATCCGCGGCCCATAGGCAACATTATCATAAATGGACTTGGGAAAGGGATTGGGCTTCTGGAAGACCATCCCCACCTGGGCCCGCAATGAGACCACATCAACCTGCGGACCAAGAATGTCCTGTTCATCAAGACAGATCTGGCCGTCAACCCGGCAGCTATCAATGGTATCGTTCATCCGGTTGAGACAACGAAGAAAGGTCGACTTGCCGCAGCCTGAAGGGCCAATCATGGCAATCACCTGATTCCGGCCGATATCCAGGGTCACATCCTGGATGGCATGGGTCTTGTCATACCAGACATTGACCGATCGACAGGTGATGCGCGGGTCTTTGACCAGCGGCTCTCCCACGGTCCGGCGATCATCCCGGGAAACTCGTCCCCCAGAAACGACCACCGGTGCAGCAGCACCATGGCCATTTAAGGTCTGGAAGGCGGAAAGTGTTTGTTGGTTCTGTCCATTTTCAATCATAATCAACCACCATCAAGACAAAAAAAATCCAAGAGAACAATTCAGGTCAGCATGAATACAATGGATAGCTGCCTGTTATTCAACGATGTACAACCCTTGACCAGGACCCTTGCTACCACCGGCATTCAAAACGCTTGCGTAAAAAAATGGCCAGACCATTCATGACCACCAGAAAAAGGAGCAGGACCATGATCGCAGCCGATGTCTTCTCCAGAAAGGCCAGTTCAGGGCTGTCGGCCCAGAGATAAATCTGCACCGGCAGGACCGTGGCGGGCTCGGTCAGCCCCCCGGGGATATCAACGATAAAGGCCACCATGCCGATCACCAGGAGAGGCGCGGTCTCTCCGAGGGCCTGGGCCATGCCGATGATCGTTCCGGTCAGCATCCCGGGCATGGCCAGAGGCAGGACATGATGAAAGACCACCTGAAGAGGGGATGCACCAATCCCCCGTGCCGCCTCACGGATAGAAGGCGGCACTGCACGGAGGGCCGCCCGACCGGCAATGATGATGGTCGGCAGGGTCATCAGGGTCAGTACCAGACCACCGACCAGAGGCACCGAGCGGGGCACGCCAAAGAAATTGATAAACACGGCCAGACCCAAAAGACCAAAGACAATGGAGGGAACAGCGGCCAGGTTATTGATATTGACTTCGATCAGATCAGTGAGTCGATTCTTAGGGGCAAACTCTTCAAGATAGACCGCACTGGCCACACCGATGGGAAATGAAAGAGACAGGGTCACCAGCAGGGTATAGAACGACCCGGTCACTGCCCCGCGAATCCCGGCCAGCTCAGGTTCTCGTGAGTCACCAGCGGTAAAAAAAGTGGTATTCCAGACCTTCTTGATCCTCCCCTGGGCAGCCAAGGTATCAAGCCAGGTCAGCTCCAGATCTGAAAGACGCCGCTCCGACTCGGGCAAGCTCCGGTCAATCTTCCCCTTCATCAGCATATCCACATCGTCATCGGCCGGCACCCAGATTTCCTGCGCGCTGCCCAGCAGATCCGGGGTCCTGATCAGCATCTCCCGAATCTGATGGGCGGCCCCGGTGGAGACCAGACCATAGAGTTTACGCTTCTCGCCCCGCTGCACCACCTCAGGAAACAGTTGGCGCAGGGTCTTCTTGACCAGACCATTGTAATCGGCCCGGTTCAGATCGGCGGTATCAGCAACACCCAGGACCGCTGCATCCAGGACCAGAGGCAGTTGAATCCGAGTCTGCCAGAAGGCGCTGTAGCCCTTGGAGAAGATCGATATAAAGAGGATCAAGACACAGACCAGACCAAAAAGGACCGCCGCCAGCCCCAGACGCCGGAAGCGTCGGTCCGCCCGGTATCTGCGCGCCAGGCGCTGTTCTATCCGCTGTTTTTTTATGCTCGCATCCTGCATCCATGCACCTCAGAGAGACATGAGAAAGACTGAACAACTCTTGTTTTGATACCGTCAATCATACTGTTCCCGGTATTTTCGGACCACGGCCAGAGCAACCACGTTCAGAGCCAGGGTCATGAGAAAAAGAGTCAGTCCCAGGGCAAAGGCGGCCAGAGTCTTGGGGCTGTCAAACTCCTGATCACCAACCAGCAAGGTCACGATCTGGACCGTGACCGTACTCACCGCCTGCAGAGGATTGGCAGTCAGATTGGCGGAGAGACCAGCGGCCATGACCACAATCATGGTCTCACCAATGGCCCGTGAGGCCGCCAGCAGGACCGAACCAATGATTCCCGGCAGGGCCGCGGGCAAGACCACCTGACAGATGGTCTCAGAGCGCGTAGCCCCCAGGGCAGACGAGCCATCACGCAGGCTTTGGGGAACGGCATTGATCACATCATCAGAGAGTGATGAGATAAAGGGAATGATCATGACCCCCATGACCAGCCCTGCTGCCAGGGCACTCTCAGATGAAATCTGCAGACCAACACTCTCTCCCAGCTGACGCAGAAATGGCGCGACAGTCAGAGCCGCGAAAAAACCATAGACCACAGTCGGGATTCCAGCCAGAATCTCAAGGAGGGGCTTGGCCCAGGCACGAAACCGATTCCCAGCATATTCAGAAAGATAGATGGCCGACAGCAGGCCAACTGGCACTGCCACCAGCAGGGCGATAAACGAGATGAGCAGGGTACCGGCAAAGACCGGCACTGCCCCGAAACTTCCGGATGAGGCCACCTGGTCGGCACGTATGGCCATCTGCGGACTCCACTTGAGTCCGAAGAGAAAATCAATGGGCGAGACAACCTGAAAGAAACGGATGGATTCAAAGAGGACTGAGAGGACGATCCCAATGGTTGAGAGAACGGCAATCCCGGAACAGAAAATCAGCGACGCCCGCACCACCTGTTCCACCAGGTTCCGGGCCTGAAAATCTGGTCGAACACGGGAGTAGACCCACAGGCCACCCAGCAGGGAAAGACTCAGGGCAACAAGCCCCCTGGCCCAGCGGGACAGGCTCATCAGATCCAGATAATGCGCGGCTGCCGTCTGCAATTGTGGGGTGACCGGACGCGAGATTACATTGCCGCCGGCCAGGGCCTGAATATCACTCATCAAGAGGTTGAACTGAAATTCCGGCACCTGAACCAATTCGGCCGGGAGTCCAGCCGTTACCAGACGACTGACCAGGGTTGTCTGCCCCCCTTGAAAAAGCAGGATAACCAGCAAGGCCGGAATCAGACACCAGAGCACGGCCAGCATCCCGTGATAGACGGGGCGGGAGTGCAGACGCAGGCCGGAAGACAGCTCACCGGCCAGGGCTCGACCACGGGTCAGACTATAGGCAACTGCTGCCAGCAGGGCCAGCAGGATGACAAGCGAAGTCAGGGACATGAATTGCTCCGTTGAGAGAGATGCACTGCTGTGTCTGGACAGCCAGGTCAAGCAACTGAGCACACACTACAACGGAACAATTAGGAAACGATTAGGAAGGTGTTACGAGTTGATCAGGAGACATGGTCCCTGAGAGAAAAAGTACAGGGGGGGCAGGGCCCGCTGACTGCTCCAAGGTCACCAGAAAGGCTTCGGGTTCAACATCGAGGAGAGTCGTAAAGGTAAAGAATTTCAGACAGTTAACTGCAACGACTAGCGATTATTCAAGATGTCTTCAATAGTTTTCTCACCAATTCGATGGCCAAAGATGCCCAGCAGCAACGGCTCCACCTCTGCCCACTCCTCTTCTGGAATGAGAAAGCCCGGCAGAGGACGGGCCGACACCAGATTGGCGCGGGCCAGACCCGCAAAGGCGGCCGGAAGCAGACCGACATAGCCCCTGTTTTCCGGCAGATCGCTGAGTGCGGCCAGGACATCGAGCATATTCCCCCAATACTCACCCTGACCCAGATGCTCAATGACCTGGAGAACCGCGGTCACTCCACTCAGATACGAGTCAGTCACCTGAGCCGGAACCCCTGGACCACACAGACTTCTGGAGGTAAATGAACGGCAGGAAAAGGGGCGCACCGGATAGATCAGACAGCAGTTGTCCTTGAGAAAGGGACAGGGCTCCAGATTGCCGAAGCGATCCGGCTCAACATCTTCTCCGGCCAGACAGCGAGCCGCAAATTGATTGATGGTCAACTGGGGCTGGCTCATTCGCCCCTTCTGCTGAAGACGGGCAGCAAACCACTCTTCCTGTCCCTGTTCACGGATATGGGCATGGATCAGATCACCCTCGACCGCAGTCATGGTCACATTCTGGGTGCAGCAGGCCGCACAACCCTTTTCACAGACACTCTCCATCTTCTGCGACCAGACAGTAAATTCATTATAAATAGCCAGCAAGATCTCTTCTTTTAACGCCACAGTCCCTCCTCCCTGTTTTCTTTACAAGTTACGCTCCACACCATTCCAGACACCGTGTGCTCTGTCATGCTCAAGACACCAGTCTTAACAGAAGAAGAGATGACTCAGCAACAGATTCAAACACAGCTCAAAGAGACAAGAAAATTTATCAAAAAAAATCGAAATCCAATGAGGCAACAGAAGACAAGAGTCAACCCATCTATTATAATTAACCCAAAAGCAGAACTTACTGAAGGCGGCCAACAGGTGACCAAGTTACCATCCCCCCTTCTCCCTAATCAGCCGATATCACTCGACCATGGCCACCCACCACACCCCAAACCTCTCCATCCTCTTTCTCTGTACCGGAAACTCCTGCCGCAGCCAGATGGCCGAAGGGCTGTGCCGCCATTTGAAAGGAGAGCAGGTCCAGGTGGCTTCGGCCGGCATTGAACGACACGGCCTCAATCCTCTGGCCGTCAAGGTAATGGCCGAGCTGGGTATCGACATGACTCAGCAGTGGAGCAAGACCACGGACGAACTGGCTGACAGCCGGTTTGATTACGTGATCACGGTCTGCGGCCACGCCCATGAATCCTGCCCCATTTTCCCGGCTCTCATCCGAGTTATCCACCACGGCTTTGATGACCCGCCCTATCTGGCCCAACACGCAGCGTCAGAGGACGAGGCGCTCACCCATTACCGCCGGGTCCGGGATGAAATCAGAGACTACATTCTTACCCTCCCAGAGGCCCTTGATCCTCGTCCACCTCTTGGATAAAAAACAACTCCTGTTTTCGTCTCTCTCTTCCGATGAAAATTCTGAACACCATGCTGTGCCAGGCCAAGAAGACAATTTTCCAAGGTATCCGTGAGAACCGTTCAAGTCCGCATCTTCGTACGCCCTCTTATCTTGTGTCTGTCCATAAATGAGCAATTTTGGTCAAGATCAAGGCATGCGAAAAAAATAAGCGCAGGCATATGTTTGATATTCCGAGCATTATTTTTTGAGCATAACGCCGATATTGGGCAAAAGGGCCATTTATGGACGGGCACTATCTTGTCCTTCTGTTGACAGCATGCTATTCTTGAACAATGAACGAACAGGAGATCTGCACACAGTCAAACCAAGCTCAACCCCTGCCGGAACGCGCTTGCGTCACCGCTCAGCAGCAGGACTCCGGCCTTTGCCTGTACATCAGCGGCAAGTGGACCATCCACACCACCCTTCCTGCCATGGAAAGGATTACTCCCCTTCTCAAGAATGGCCACGGGACCCTGACGTTTAATACCGATCAGTTGCTGCATTGGGACAGCCGCCTTCTGGTCTTTCTCAAGACCACCAAAGAACTGGCCATTGCAAACGGGCTGACTTTTTCAGATGAAGGACTGCCCGAAGGCGTCTGCCAACTCCTGCACCTGGCCGCGTCAGAGGCCAAGACACTTGCCCCACCCAAGAGCCCGAACCTTTTGTCCGACCTGGGCGAAGGCGCCTTGAAGGCCCTGTCCCAGCTGCGCCACATGCAACGCTTCACCGGGGCCATCGTCCTCAGTTTCTTTCGTCTGCTGCGCGGCCAGGCCCAGTTTCTCAAACAGGACCTGCTCTTTTTCTGTCACGACTGCGGCCCAGCCGCTCTGCCCATTGTCTCGCTGATCTCAATCCTGGTGGGGGTTATCCTGGCCTTTGTCGGCACCGTTCAGCTCCAGACCTTTGGCGCCGAGATCTATGTCGCTGATCTGGTGGCCCTGGGCATGACCCGGGAGATGGGAGCCATGATGGCCGCGATCATCATGGCCGGACGCACCGGAGCCTCGTACGCGGCCCAACTCGGTACCATGCAGGTCAACGAAGAGATCGATGCCCTGCGGACCATGGGCCTCAACCCCATCGACTTCCTGATCCTGCCCCGGATCATGGCCCTGGTGATCATGATGCCGCTTCTGGCCGTATGGGCTGATCTGCTGGGGATCAGCGGCGGCCTGCTGGTGGCCTGGCTGACCATGGATCTGAGCATGGTCGAGTACATCAACCAGAGCCTCAAGGCCGTCCACCTCAACCATTTTGGAGTTGGAATTATCAAGGCCGTGGCCTTTGGCTATCTGGTCGGTTTTGCCGGCTGTCTGCGCGGCATGCAATGCGGCCGCAGCGCCCAGGCCGTGGGCCAGGCCACCACCTCGGCCGTGGTCACTGCTATTGTCTTCATTGTCATTTCCGATGCCCTGTTCACCTTTCTTTTCAACGTCCTCCAGATCTGATGAGCCAACCATCCACACCAGCAGCTGCCCCTCTGATCAAGGTTTCCGAACTGACCATGGCCTACGGCGACCAGATTCTGCAGCGCGACCTGACCTTCACTGTCAGGAAAGGGTCTATCTTTGTAGTCATGGGCGACTCGGGCTGCGGCAAATCAACCTTGCTCCGCCACTTGATCGGCCTCAAACAACCGGCCGGCGGCCAGATCTTCTTCCGTGACACCAATTTCTGGGACAGCACCCCGAATGAACGGGAGGTTATCCTGCGCCGCTGCGGCGTCCTCTACCAGGGCGGGGCCCTGTTCAGCTCCATGAGCGTCGGCGAAAATGTGAGCCTGCCCCTGCGCCAGTACACCCGTCTGCCGGCAGCCGAGATTGCCGATCTGGTCTCACTCAAACTGCATCTGGTCGGTCTGGGCGGCACCGAAGACCTTATGCCCTCGGAGCTGAGCGGCGGCATGCGCAAACGGGCCGGACTGGCTCGGGCCATGGCCCTGGACCCGGAAGTTCTGTTCTTTGACGAACCCTCGGCCGGGCTTGACCCCATCAGCGCCAGACAGATGGATGATCTGATCCTGGAGCTCTGCGACACCCTGGGGGCCACTATTATTCTCATCACCCATGAACTGGCCTCGATCTTCGCCATCGGCACCGATGCCATCTTCCTCGATTCCAAGACCAAGACCATCATTGGCCGGGGCCACCCACAGACCCTGCTGGATGAATCTGAAAACACCAAAATTATCCGTTTTCTGACCCGTGGCGAAGCCCCTGCCACACCCCCTGGAGTTGTCACCCCATGAACCGCAAAAAACAGACCACCCTTGTTGGACTCTTCATCATCCTCTCTTCCTGCCTGCTGGTGGCGGCCATTGTCTACTTTGGCGGCGCCCGCTTCTTCAACCACAGTCAGAACACGGTCATTGCCTACTTTGACGGCTCGCTCCAGGGCCTGAATGAGGGCGCGCCGGTTGCCTATCGCGGGGTGACTGTGGGCGAGGTGCGCCAAATCAGGATTGATTTCAACCCGGACACCTACCAGGTCTCCATCCCGGTCCTGATCGATCTCTCTCCTGACAAGATCCTCAGCGTGGACCCCAGGGATCACGCCAACACCTATTACTCCAACTCCTTTCTGGAGAACATGCGCTCCCAGGGCCTCAGGGCCTCGCTCATGTCCCAGAGCCTGCTCACCGGCAAGCTCTATATCGAGCTTGCCATCCATGAAAACAGCGAACCGGTCTTCCGCGATCAGGAGGGGAAATACTTTGAGATCCCCACAGTGCCCTCGGAGTTGCAACTCATGACCAGGTCCCTGCAGTCAGTCAATTTTGAGCAACTGACCGTCACCATGGCCCAAGCCTTTATGGCCGTGGAACAGACAACCCAGCGCATCGATGCCTTTATCGGCGAAACAGCACCGGGTGGTCACCAGACCAGCCTTTCAGACCTGCAAAATTCCATTCAGCAGAGTCTGGGCAAACTTGACAGCATCCTTGCCCAATTTGACCAGAACCTCCCCGTCATCCAGGATAAGGTTACCACCACCCTGGAGACCATCAGCCAGTTTGGCCAGGATGGCCGACAACTGATCCAGAACGTTGACCGCGACCTGCCAGAGATCATCGGAACCATCAGCCATGCCGTGAAAACCCTGGATACTGTGGCCGAAGAATCAAGACTTCTGGTCCAGAATCTCGAGCAGACCACGGCCCCCAACTCATCGCTGAGCCTGCAGCTCGCCACCACCCTTGAAGAGCTGAGCCGGTCCGCCCGTTCGCTCCGCCTGCTCAGTGACTATCTCCACCACAATCCGGACGCCCTGCTCTGGGGTCCCAAACCACAAGGAGCCAACCATGGACAATAAGCACCCTGCCTCACCCGGCCGGGCCGTTCTGCCGACCCTGTGCCTGATCCTGTTGCCGGCCCTGTTGATCCTGTTCAGCGGCTGTGCTGCCTCACAGGCCCCGGTCCGCTATTACACCCTGTCAGCACCAGAGGACAGCGACCTGTCCCGATCCGTCTCTCGCGCACAGACCCTGCTGATCGAGCCGGTGCGACTGGCCGAGTACCTGGATGTCAGAGAGCTGGTGGTCCGCACGGAGAGCCACCAGATCAGCTACCTCGGCAGCCATCATTGGGGCGGCAGCCTGGGCGGGATGATCCGCGACCTGCTCATGCACGATCTGCAGGACCAGCTCTCCGATTACCAGGTGGTGGTTGTTCCGGGAACTGACCGCTCTGTCCAGCGATTACTGATCACCATCGACCATTTTGAACAGGACCTGGATCAGAGCGCCCTGGTCAAGGGCAACTGGCAGCTTCTGCCTGCTCCGGGACAATCCACAGGTGCCGGTGCCATGTTTTCCTTTCGCACCCCTTTGACCAGTACGTCTCCCCAAGACCTGGCCGCAGCCCTGAGTCAGGGGCTGATCAAGGTCAGCGCCCAGATTGCCAACCATCTCAACAAGACGCCATGATCAGCCCTCAACAGCAAGCCATCCGCAGGACCTGCTTTGTCAACGCACCCTGGCTGGAACTGAGAGACAAGTATCTCGACTTCTTTATCAAAGAACGACTGCAGCCAGAGATCAGCCTTGAAGGACCTCACCTCTATGACGAAGACCCCGAGGCATTCAGACAGGTGGCCGAACGACTCCAGGCCCATGACCTGCCCTGTACCCTGCATGCCCCTTTTTTTGATCTCGCCCCCGGGGCCCTGGACCCGGTGATCCTGGCCGCCACCCGGGACAAACTGCAGCGGGCCTTTGCCCTGATCCCGCTGTTCAAGCCCCTCTCCATTGTCTGTCACCTCCAGTTTGAAGAGAACAAACAGGGGTATAACTATGCAAAATGGCGCTCGGCAGCACTGACCACCTGGCGTGAACTGGCCGAGATTGCAGCCGCACATAAGACCCAGCTCATGCTTGAAAACACCTACGAAAAAAGCCCGGCCGCACACCAGGATATCCTTGGCAGCCTGAACCACCCCCAGGCCCGATTCTGCCTGGATGTGGGCCATCTCATGGCCTTTGCCCATTCCCCCTGGCAGGACTGGTTACCACGCCTTTCTCCCTGGCTGGGTCAGCTCCATCTGCACGACAACCATGGAGAAGGTGATACACACCTTGCCCCTGGCCTGGGTGGTTTTGACTTTCACGGCCTCTTTGGTTTCCTGCACACCAACCAGCTGCATCCCCTGATCACCCTGGAGCCACACAGTAAAGATGACCTGTGGGCAGCCCTTGACTTTCTGGAGCGCAGCAAACTGATCAATGACTGGTAACCGGCTTTAACCGATGCAAAGCGACACTGCTTGTGGTATAGTATTCACCTCAATAAAAAACCTCTTATTCCAGCACCTTACTCATTCAGGAGAATCACCGTGACTTTGCGTCTGCTCTGCTCTATCCTCCTTTTTTTCGGACTGCTCAGCGGTTGTGCCGCCAACTCTGCCAAACAACTGCAGGAGGCCGGTTCCACACCGCTTTCCGGCCAGCAGATCCAGACCCTGGTCAGCGGCAACTCACTGCACCTGGAATCTGCGGATGTCACGGCCCGGGTGATCTTTGACAGCGACGGCAAGTTGCAGGCCCGTGCCACCCAGGACAACCGGACCGAGCAGGGAAAATGGCAGGTCAACCAGGAAGATCAGCTCTGCCTCAAGTTTACCTTGTGGTACCACGGAAACACCACCTGCTACTCCCTCTACCCGGAGCCTGGCAGCAACACCCTCCTTTTCTTTCAAAGCAATGGTGCCCTGGCCTTCACGGCCAAGACCCTGGACGGGCAGGATCACATCTTTTTCATGGGAGATGGCGCGGTTGCCGGGGCGGTCACAAGCAGGGAGAATTTGTCCGCGACCACCGAGCAAGCAACCGGCTACGACGAACGCCCATCTTTTACCGATGCGACTGCCCGGGAAGAGGCCGCGCTCACCATCAAACAGATGGCCAAGAATTGCCCCGACTGCTCTCTGCCGGGCGTTAACCTGCGTGCCAGTGACCTGATCAGGGCCAATCTGGTAAAGGCCAATCTCCAGGGTGCTGATCTCAGCGGGGCAAACCTGCGCCGGGCACAATTGAGCGGCGCCAACCTCAGGGGCGCCAAGCTGCAGGGGACAAATCTGCCGGGAGCCGACCTGAGAGATGCCGACCTGACAGATGCTGATTTCAGCGGGGCCAATCTGCTGCGTGCCGATCTCAGCGGGGCCCGTGTAGACGGAATCATCCTTGATGGCGCCAACCTGGAAGGCGTAACCGGATTAACCATGCCATGACCGCCGGTTTTACCCACCTTCACGTCCACACCCAGTACAGCCTGCTCGACGGGGCAATCCGCATCAACGATCTCCTGGCCAAGTGCAAGGAATACGGGATGGAGAGCGTTGCCATCACCGACCATGGAGCCATGTACGGGGCCCTGGAATTCTACATCAAGGCCAGAAAAGCAGGGATAAAACCAATCGTCGGCTGCGAGTTCTATATTGCCCCGGGCAACCGGAGTGAACGCAACCCCAATGCCGTGACCAAGGCCTTTCACATCGTCCTTCTGGCCATGAATGAGGCCGGTTACAAGAACCTGATGAAGCTGGCCGGTATTGCCCAATTTGAGGGTTTTTACTACAAACCACGCATCGATCTTGAGACCCTGGCCGCCCACAACGAGGGCCTGATTGCCTTGACGGCCTGCCTGCACGGAGAGATCCCCTGGCTCATCGGTCAGCACGACCTGGAGGGCGCCAGGGCCAAGGCCCAAGAATACCGGAGCATCTTTGGTGATCGCCTCTACTTTGAGCTTCAGGAAAACAATATCCCTGAACAGGACATCGTCAATAACGGCCTGATCCAGCTGGGACGTGAGTTGGGAATCAAGACCGTGGCCACCAACGACTGCCACTACCTCAACGCGGACGAGGCCTACGCCCACGAAGTCCTGCTCTGCATCCAGACCGGCAAAACCATCAACGACGCCAACCGCTTCCGCTTCTCGACCTCGGAATTCTTCTTCAAGTCTCCAGGCGAGATGAAGGCCCGCTTCAGCCACACCCCGGAATCCATCACAAACACCCTTGAGGTCGCCGACCGCTGCAATCTTGAAATCGAGATGGGCAACTACCATTTCCCCATCTTTCCGGTTCCTGAGGGTGAAACTCTGGAATCCATGTTCGAAAAAGCCTGCCGGGTGGGACTCAAGGAACGTCTGGCGGCCATGCGCCAGGCCGGAACCCTGACCCCTGAGCTTGAAAAACAGTACCGGGCCCGCCTGGACACGGAGATCGGGGTCATCAACGAGATGGGTTTTCCCGGGTACTTCCTGATCGTGGCCGATTTTATTAACTGGGCCATTGACCAGAACATCCCGGTGGGCCCGGGCCGCGGTTCCGGGGCCGGCAGTCTGGCCGCCTACTGCATGCGGATCACCAATATCGATCCCATCCCCTATGGCCTGATCTTCGAGCGTTTTCTCAACATCGAACGCAAGTCCATGCCCGACTTTGACATCGACTTCTGCCAGGAGAGGCGGGGGGAGGTGATTGACTATGTACGCCGGAAATACGGCGGAGCCGCCCACGTGGCCCAGATCATCACCTACGGTTCCATGAAGGCCAGGGGCGTGATCCGCGACGTGGGCCGGGCCCTTGACATCCCGTTCGGCGACGTGGACCGGATCGCCAAACTGATCCCGGAAGAGCTGAAGATGACCCTTGACCGGGCCCTGCAGATTGAACCAAGACTGCAGGATGCCGCGGATCGCGACCCCAAGATTGCTGAACTGCTCAAGGTAGCCCAGACTCTCGAGGGGCTGGCCCGCCATACCTCAACCCATGCTGCGGGCGTGGTGGTCTCCCCGTTGCCCATGGTCGAATATCTGCCCACCTGTAAGGGCAAAGACGACGAGACCCTGACCCAGTATGACATGAAGCACACCGAGATGACCGGACTGATCAAGTTCGACTTCCTCGGTCTCAAGACCCTGACCGTCATCCATCACGCCCTGGGACACATCAAGTCCGATATCGAGCTGGACCTTGATATCGATTCCATCCCCATGGACGACCTCAAGACCTTTGATCTGCTCTGCCGCGGGGATGCCCTGGGCGTCTTCCAGCTGGAGAGCAGCGGCATGCGCGAACTCCTGATCAAGATGGCCCCGGAGCAGTTCAGTGACCTGATCGCCCTGGTCGCTCTGTATCGCCCCGGGCCCCTGGATTCCGGGATGGTCGATGATTTTGTCGAGACCAAACACGGACGGGCCACGGCCAACTATCCCCTGCCCCAGATTAAATCGGTTCTGGAAGAGACCTACGGGGTCATTGTCTACCAGGAACAGGTGATGAAGATCGCCAATATCCTGGCCAACTACTCTCTGGGTGATGCCGATATCCTGCGCCGGGCCATGGGCAAAAAGATCCCTGAGGTCATGGACCAGGAAAAGGTCAAGTTCATGGCCGGGGCCCGTACAAACGGAATTGACGAAAAAAAGGCCGAGTTTGTCTTCGACCTCATGGCCAAATTCGCCGGTTACGGCTTCAACAAGTCCCACTCGGCCGCCTATGCCCTGATCTCCTACCAAACCGCCTATCTCAAGGCCCATTACCCGGCTCAATTCATGGCCGCCCTGCTCTCCTGCGACATGAATAATACCGACAAGGTGGTCCTCTATATCAACGAGTGCCGGGAGCATCAGATCGAGGTCCTGCCCCCGGACATCAACGAGTCGCAGCACGGCTTCACCGTGATCGACGACCGGATTCGTTTCGGTCTGGCCGCGGTCAAAAACGTCGGGGGCGCGGCCCTTGAGTCTATTATTGAGGAACGGGAAAAGGGCGGCAGCTATATTTCCCTGGAGGATTTCTGCAACCGAATTGACTCTCGTCGGGTCAATTCACGGGTCATCGAAAGCCTGATCAAATCAGGCTCCTTTGATTCCCTGGGCCACAAACGGTCGCAACTCATGGCCATTCTTGAGCAGTCCATGGAGCAGGCCAAGGCGGCCCAACGCGACCGGCAGAGCGGCCAGCTCTCCCTGTTCGGAGTGGCCCCTGAGGTCAGCAGCAAGGCCCTTTCGGCCATTCCCCTGCCCGACATCCCAGAGTGGCCCGACAAGGAAAAACTGACCCTGGAAAAGGAGACTGTTGGCTTTTACATCACCGGTCACCCCCTGGAAAAAGAGGCCCGACAGATCAGGATCGTGGCCGACACCGACCTCAGTGGCCTGGAGAGTTGGGGCGAAGACCAGCCGATCAGAGTCGGCGGTCTGATTCGTGACCTGCTGGAGAAAAAGAGCAAGCGCGGCGATGCCATGGCCTTTCTCACTCTGGAAGATGTCCTGACCACGGTGGAAGTGGTCATCTTTCCCGAGACCTATAGCCGTTGCTGGCAGATGCTCACCTCAAAGGACCCGATCATTGTCCAGGGCACGGTCCAGAAGAATGAACGCGGATCAAAGATTATTGCCGAAGATCTGCTGCCGCTGCCCGAGGCCCTGGAAAAATTCACCGAATCCATGACCCTGCGCCTGAGTTCAACCAGCATCAATCGCCAGCGCCTGGAAAGGCTCAAGGAACTCTTCTACCGCTTCCACGGCCCCTGCCCCCTCCTTCTGACCCTCCACTTCAGTGGTCAGGGCGAGGTGGACGTGGAGATCATGAAAGATTTGACCATTCGCCCCTGCCGTGAATTTTCCGAGGCCGTGGACAAACTCCTGGGTTATCCGGCCCTGTCCTATAAGAAAAGGCCCCTGCCCAGTAGCCAGCGCAAGAAATGGAACCGGCAGAAGAGTCACTGACCAGCGGGGCTGGACCAAAATGACCCGCCACAGTCAACCATGAAATTTTGTATCTTTGACATGGCCAGTTATGGTCTTCGAGGCATTTACAGATTAAACATGACGCCACGCGTTCATCAAAGCACCCTGAATCAAACACCCTTACCCCTCACTGCAGCCAACCACTGACTGCCAGGGAGACTTCATCAACAAAGGAACCGACATGACCACAGCTCGAATCATCTATACGGCAATCGACGAGGCACCTGCCCTGGCCACCTACTCCCTGCTCCCGATCATCAAGTCTTACACCAGGGATTCCGGCATCGAGATCATTCAGAAGGATATCTCTCTGGCCGGACGGATCATCGCCAGTTTTCCAGAACACCTCGAGGCCCAGCAGCGCACCCCCGATGATCTGACGGAACTGGGACAACTGGCCAAGCAAGCCGATACCAATATCATCAAGTTACCCAACATAAGCGCCTCGCTCCCCCAACTCCTGGAGGCCATCAATGAGTTGCAGGAGCTGGGATACAACATCCCTGATTATCCCCGCTCGCCGCAGACCGATGCCGAAAAAGAGACCCACGCCAGATATGCCAGGGTCCTGGGCAGTGCCGTCAACCCGGTCCTGCGCGAAGGCAACTCTGACCGGCGGGCAGCCGCCGCGGTCAAGCAGTTTGGCATGAAAAATCCGCATCGCCTGATGAAACCATGGCCTGAGGGGTCCAGATCACGGGTTGCGCACATGACACAAGGAGATTTTTACGGCAGTGAGAAATCCATCACCATGCCCCAGGCCACTGAGATACGCATTGAATTTGTCGCTGAAGATGGCGCCACAACTCTGCTCAAGGACACAACCCCGCTTTTGGCCGGCGAGGTCATTGACTCCTCGGTCATGAACGTTGGCGCCCTTCGCAGCTTTTACCAGGAGCAGATCACTGCTGCGACCAAAGAGGGCGTTCTTCTCTCCCTGCACCTTAAGGCAACCATGATGAAGGTCTCTGACCCGATCATGTTTGGCCATTGTGTCACTGTCTTTTACCAGGATGTCTTGACCAAACACGCGGCCATCATTGAAAAACTGGGGGTGAACGTCAACAACGGTCTTGGCGACCTGCTGGCCAGGATTGAAGAGCTGCCCGAGTCACAACGGGCCGAGATCCAGTCCGATCTTGCAGCGGTGTACCAGAAGAGCTGCCAACTGGCCATGGTCGACTCCAGCAAGGGCATCACCAATCTCCATGTCCCCAACAATGTGATCGTCGATGCCTCCATGCCGGTGGTAATCCGTGATGGTGGCCGGATGTGGGGACCAGATGACAAACTGCACGACACCATTGCCATGATTCCAGACCGCTGCTATGCCTCCATCTATCAGGAAGTCTTCAATGACTGCAAGGAGAACGGGGCCTTTGACCCCGCAACCATGGGCAGCGTTGCCAATGTCGGTCTGATGGCCCAGAAGGCCGAAGAATACGGCTCACACGACAAGACCTTTGTTGCCCCGGGCCCGGGAACCATCCGCCTGGTAGACCAGACCAACACTCCCCTTATGGAGCAGGTGGTGGAAACAGGCGACATCTTCCGGGCCTGCCAGGCCAAAGATGCCCCGATCCAGGACTGGATCAAACTGGCCGTGAACCGTTCCCGGACCAGCAACACCCCGGCCATCTTCTGGCTCGACCCGAATCGGGCCCATGACAACCAGCTCATTGCCAAGGTCAAGGCGTATCTGCCAGACCACGACACCCAGGGCCTCGATATCCGAATCATGCAACCCGTGGAGGCCATGCGCTTTTCTCTGGCTCGGGCCAGAAAGGGTCTGGACACCATTTCAGTGACCGGCAACGTCCTGCGCGACTATCTCACCGACCTCTTCCCCATTCTGGAACTGGGCACCAGCGCCAAGATGCTCTCCATTGTTCCTCTGATGAACGGTGGTGGCATGTTCGAGACCGGGGCTGGTGGCTCCGCCCCCAAACATGTCCAGCAGTTCCTGAACGAGGGACACCTGCGCTGGGACTCTTTGGGTGAGTTCTGCGCCCTGGTCCCCTCCTTTGAGCATATCGCGGCCACCTTCAAGCTGCAGGCGGCCACCCTCCTGGCCAGGACCCTGGACCAGGCCATCGGCAGGCATCTGGAAAACAGGCGTTCTCCCTCTCGCAAGGTCGGTGAACTGGACACCCGGGGCAGCCATTTCTATCTTGCCCTGTACTGGGCCCAATGTCTGGCCGAGCAGGATGAAGATACCGGTTTACAGGCACGGTTCAAAAAAATAGCTGCGGAGCTTTTGGCCCACGAAGAGACGATCGTGGCCGAACTGCTCCAGGCCCAGGGACAACCTGTGGACATCGGAGGCTATTTCCGGCCCGACCAGGAAAAGACCATCCAGGCCATGCGCCCCAGCCAGACGTTCAACCGGATCATTGACACGATGTAAGTTAGTGCCCGTCCATAAATGGCCCTTTTGCCCAATATCGGCGTTATGCTCAAA
>CALENA010000163.1 GCA_937910875.1 uncultured Desulfobulbaceae bacterium
GTGGTGCAGCAGATACCGGGGTGCAAGGGCTGACCGCAGAGAAAGGCCTGGGCGGTCATTCGTTTCTTGCCTTCGGGCTGGATCTCGCGGATGAGGAGGGCGTCATGGCCGCAGGCGAAGAGCAGGCCCTGGCGGTCAGCGGCCAGCAGAGTGCCGGGTGGGAGATTGCTGTTATGGTGCACGATTTCTGGGGCAAAGAGGCGAAATCGGGAGTCGTTCAGGAAGGTGTAGGCCGTGGGCCAGGGGTCGAGGCCGCGGATCAGGCAGTGCAGTTCATGGGCGGGCCGGTCCCAGTTGATGCGGCCGTCTTCCTTATTCAGGGGAGGGGCCTCGGTGGCCAGGTGGTGTTCCTGCGGGATAGGTGGCAGCTGGCCCTGACGCAGGCGATCCAGGGCAGTGAGCAGGGTCTTGCCGCCCAGATCGGCAAGTCTGGTGAAGAGGCTGCCCGCTGTCTCGTCTGAGTTGATTGGAATGGCGGCCTGGAGGAGCATGTCGCCGGTGTCCATGCCCTTATCCATCTGCATGATGGTGACACCGGCCTCGGCATCGCCCCGGATGACAGCCCATTGGATAGGGGCCGCACCTCGGTGGCGGGGGAGAAGCGAGCCGTGGATATTGATGCAGCCCAAAGGAGGCAGTGTCAGGATGGTCTGGGGCAGGATACGGCCGTAGGCGCTCACCACGATCAGATCGGGCTGCAGGGCCTGGAGTTGGGCCAGAAATTCAGGGGTTCTGATTTTGTCTGGCTGCAGAACCGGGATTCCGGCGGCCAGGGCCGTGACCTTGGTCGGGGTTGGCAGCAGTTTTTTACCACGACCTTTGGGGCGATCAGGCTGGCTGACCACGGCGACGATCTCGTCTGGTCCGTTGATCAGGGCCTGCAGGGCCGGGACAGCAAAGTCCGGTGTGCCCATGAAGATGATGCGCAGTGGGGACTTGAAGGTCATGCCTGTCCCTTTTGTTCGGCCAGCATCTTCTTGACCTTTTTTTTATACAGAGAGCGTTTCAGGGAACTGAGGTGGTCGATGAAGAGGATGCCGTGCAGATGGTCGATCTCGTGCTGGAGAACGACGGCGAAGCGGTTTTCAGCGTGGATCTCCTGCTCCCGGCCTGCGGTATCATGATAGCGGACCGTGATTGTCTGGTAACGTCTGACCATGGCTGTGAGGTCGATGACGCTCAAGCAGCCCTCTTCGTCGACCTGATCACCTTGATGAGCGATGATCTCTGGGTTGACCATGACCATAAATTTCTGTTCGTCTTCTTCCCGGGAGACATCGACCACGATCAGCTGGACCGATTCGCCAATCTGGGGGGCGGCAAGGCCGATTCCGGGTGCCTTGTACATGGTCTCGGCCATGTCGACCACGAGTTGACTGAGATCTTCATTGAACTCGGTAATGGGGGCGGCCGGGACCCTGAGTATGGGCTCCGGGTAGGCCAGGATTTTGCGGAGAGTCATGGCGGTGCTGTTGTTGAATCAATAAGTTACCGGTCATCCCGGTCTGTTTGGGGCCAAATCAGGTCTATAGTTTACCACAGACCAGTATGATATGCATTGTTGAAAAAAGGACAAGAGAGCGGATCGGCTGCGTATTTTGGTTTTTGCCATCATTATTGTCTTTCCCCTGAATTTGAGGTAGGATTGATTCTGATTATGGGCAATTTCAAAGGCATACTAACCAGCATGGCTGGACCAGATTGGCCCGCCACAACCAACCGTGAAAGTTTGTTCCTTCGGTATGGCCAGTCATGGTCGCCGATGACCTTTCATATAAGGAGGCGGCCGGGATACGGCTGCAGTTGAAAATGATCGGGATCGTATTCTGTTTAGCGGCCTATTGTGTTGGGGCCATTCCCTTTGGTCTTCTGCTCGGCCGTCTGGTAGGTATCGATGTTCGCAGCAGCGGCAGCGGGAATATCGGGGCTACCAATGTCAGCCGTCTGCTCGGCCGTCGTCTCGGTCTGCTGACCCTGGCCTGTGATGTGCTCAAGGGGTATCTACCGGTTCTGGCCGCAGTCCTGTGGCTGCCGGAAGACGCCGGTCGGGAACTGCTTGTCGCCCTTTGTGGTCTGGCCGCGGTTGTCGGCCACATGTTTTCACTGTATCTGCGTTTTCAGGGGGGGAAGGGCGTGGCCACGGCTCTGGGGATTTTTCTGTTTTTCGCGCCACAGGCAGTCCTGATCAGTCTGGTGATTTTTGCGGCTGCCGTTGGCTTGAGCGGTTTTGTCTCGGTTGGTTCCCTGCTGGCGGCCGGTCTGATGCCTTTGTGGATATGGCTCCTGGGCGGTTCGCCCACGATTCTGGCCATGGCCCTGGTGGTGGTGGCCCTGATCTGGTTTCAGCATCGGGCCAATATTCTCAGATTGCTGCGCGGTGAGGAAAAGAGCTGGCGGAAGAAAGAGGGTTGCGCGTGACCGCAGAGGAATGGCAGGCCATTGCTGAGGCCCGGGAGATGTTCGGCCTGGCAGATCGGGCAACTCTGGGTGAAATCAAGCGGGCGTATCACCGCTTGTGCAAGCAGTATCATCCGGATGTGAGTGGCGAGGCGGATGAGGTTGAATCCATGCATCGGTTGACCCGTTTTTATGAACTGCTCATGCGGTATTGCAATCAATACCGGATACCCCTGACCCCGGAGGATAACAATCATCTGGAGCCGGAAGACTGGTGGATGGATCGTTTCGGCCAGGACCCCTTGTGGGGGAAAAATAAAGGAAAGGCATAGTGATGGATCAAGTGACCATTCTTCTGGAACGTTTTCCGTATTTGCAGGACAGTCTGCTCTTCAAGCAGTTTTTGGTGGTGATCGTCTATGCCTTGCTGGCCAAGGTGGTTGATCTCTTCATCACCAGGATTCTCAAACGACTGGTGGCGAGGACCAGGGTCAGCTTTGATGATGTCCTGATCAATTTCTTTCACAGTCCGGTCTGTTGGACCATTATCCTTCTGGGCGTCCAGCATGCCCTGGTCATGCGGGTCCTGCCGCCGCCCTGGCAGGGCGTGCTGCCGGCCCTGGCCAAGACCCTGATGCTTCTGCTCTGGCTGTTGACGCTGATTCGCATTGTCAACCGCCTGGCCGAGCAGAATCTGGCGCAGGCCCTGGGGCGGGGCAAGATCGGTAATGATCTGTTTCTGCTCCTGAAGAATGTGGTCCGGGTGGTGGTGATCATTGCAGGTTTGCTCTGGCTGCTGGCCATCTGGAAGGTGGACCTGACCCCGCTTTTTGCCTCGGCCGGGATTGCCGGGATCGCCCTGGCCCTTGCGGCCAAGGATACCCTGGCCAATTTTTTTGGTGGGATCAGCATCTTTATGGATAACACCTTCAAGGTTGGTGAGTATATCATCCTGGAAAGCGGCGAGCGCGGCGAGGTGGTCGAAGTGGGGATTCGTTCGACCCGGATCAAGACCCGTGATGATATTCTGATCACTGTCCCCAACGCCATTCTGGCCAATTCGAAGATCATCAACGAGAGCGCACCGATCCCCAGTTTCCGGATTCGGGTGCCGGTGGGTGTGGCCTACGGTAGCGACCTGGACCAGGTGGAGCGGGTGCTGCTGGGTGTGGCCGCGAGCAATGACCAGGTGGCCAAAGAGCCGGAACCTCGCGTACGGTTGCGGGAATTCGGTGATTCATCTGTCAATTTTGAACTGCTTTGCTGGGTGGATGATCCGCGGGCCAAGGGACTGGAAACCCATAATCTGCTCAAGACGGCTTACCGGGTCTTTGGTGAGCAGGGAATTACAATCCCCTTCCCTCAGCGGGATGTCCATCTTATCCCAGGCAGTGGGGCGATGGTGTCCGTGGATTGACCGAATGCCTGCGGAATTGGTCTGCAAGCGCGGGAGTGGTGTTCACTTTAACCTGGCATAGATGAGCATGAAGCGAGAACAGAGTCGAGTGGTCGGGTTGACCACCAAGGATTCCATGGTGCTGGTTGGTGTCGGGATCGGCGCCATTTATTGGTTTATAAACACCCTGCTGCGAGTTTTTGCCGAGCAGGGCCCTGTCGCAACCGGCCCGGACCAGACCCAACTCTATTCCAATATCATTGTCCTCTGTCTCTTTCTGGTCTTTGGCTCCCATGTTCAGTACACCATCAACAGGCGGGTCA
>CALENA010000164.1 GCA_937910875.1 uncultured Desulfobulbaceae bacterium
ACTTGGGAATCTTCCCGAGCCGGACGTCACCCACAGATTCTGCGGATGAACCAGACAAAGAAGACAAACAGGCAGACGCTATAACTGTAACTTTCCTCTGGAATACATCTGGAAAGCACCAGAAACGCAAAAAGGCCCCACAGCGATTAACGCTGCGAAGCCTTGAAACTAATGGTGCCGGGTCCAGGAATCGAACCAGGGACACACGGATTTTCAGTCCGTTGCTCTACCGACTGAGCTAACCCGGCACCTCATTGAAGATCAACTTTTTACACAACAACCGCCTGGGTGTCAACAGATTTTCTCAGTCATCACCGGTCAGAACCCAGCTGTTCTCTCCTCTCTGTCAGCTCTTATCAGAGTGGTCTATTTCCAGCGTCAAATCTTCCAACTCAAGATCAAAGTCAACTCCGGGCCCGCCGTTTTTCACATCCTGACCGGTCAAATCATTCTCCTGATCACCAGCCAGTAACTCAGAGAACTCAAGATCATCAAAGGTGAGGGCGACGTCCTCATCCGCAGGAGTGTTCGCCGCATCGGCACCGGCCCCATCTCCCACATCTTCATGGCGACCCTGCCCCGACTCATCCTGATCAGGGGGCGCAAGATCAGAGATATCGGCCAGTTCCGGCGGAAGGTCCAGAGACGGCCTTTTCAGGTCATCTGCATCTTCTTCATCCCTCTCGTCCGAATGGGCCTCTGCCCGCACCAGCATATCTTCGGAAAGAAGATCAAAGGGCAACTCGATTTCTCCCTTGGGCTCGTCATCTCGCAGCATCCCATTGGTCGCCATTGACGGTGCAGAGCCAAGATCATCGAAGACAATCTCCAGATCATCATCGACATCCTCAAGCAATGTCTCCAACTCACGAGCGGCCGTGACCTCACCCGTTTCTTCCCCAGATATGATTCCGGTATCAGCCGGGGCCTCCGCAACGACTTCTACCACAACCGGGTCCTTCAAAAACAACGGGGCTGAGACAGCAAAGGTCGTCCCCTCAATCGCCAGGTTCTCGGGCAGGGCCTTGTTGCACCGCCGACAGACCTCCAGATGGTCAAACGAAATATAGCCACATTTGGGACATCTCATAACTGACTCTCTCCTCGATCAATTCAGGACCACATGAATACCTGTGTTCAGGATGAGCGCACCTCACACTTTCTCTCTGGAAACCAACCAATCCATCCCCAGATCGCAGGCCGGAGCGGAATGCGTCAGGGCGCCAATGGAGATGATATCGACTCCGGTGGCAGCAATGCCAGCCACCGTTTCAAGGTTCACCCCGCCGGAAGCCTCAACCAGGGCCCGGCCGTTGACCATCTTCACGGCTTCAGCCATTTCAGCATTGCTCATATTATCAAGCATAATGATATCCACCCCGCATTCCAGACACTCGGCCACCTGATCCAGGGTATCGGTTTCAACTTCGATACGCAGGGTATGGGGGATACGCTCACGAATCCGCTCCACGGCCCGGACAATCGAGCCACAGGCTGCAATGTGATTATCCTTGACCAGGATGCCGTCGGCCAGATTAAAACGATGATTATATCCGCCCCCGGCCAGCACCGCGTCCTTTTCCAGGGCCCGGAGGCCAGGGGTGGTCTTCCGGGTATCAGTAATTCGCACAGGATACAGCTTGACTCGTTCCACAAAGGCGGCGGTCAGTGTCGCAATTCCGGAGAGGCGCTGGAGCAGATTCAGGGCCAGGCGCTCGGCCTTGAGCAGATCAATGACAGACCCAGATACCGCCAGCAATACTTGACCTGGATCGACCCGCTGCCCGTCCCGAACCTCAAGGTGCATTTCAACCCCGGGACACTGCAGCCGGAACACCTCAGGCGCCACCCAGTCAATGCCCGCAACCACGCACGATTCACGGGCGACGATCTGGGCCTGGCCCACCTCATGGGGTGCGAACAGGGCCTCACTGGTCAGGTCTCCACGACCGATATCCTCGGCCAGAAACGCGGCCAGGGTCTGTCTCAACGCCAATCTATCCAAGATTCTTGAGCCTCTCTTCGGCCTCCTGAATTTTCACCAGAGTCGCTGTCAACTCCTGCTCCTTGTCCCGCTCACCGGCCACAACCACCTCGGGCGCGTTGGCCAGAAATTTGTCATTCCTGAGCTTGCCGCTCACCTGCTGCAGTTTCTTTTCCACCTTATCACGTTCCCGGATCAACTTCTCCAACTCGCGCTCCACATCGACCAGGCCCTGGAGAGGGACATAGATTTCCAGATCCTGATAGATATAGGTTGCAGCATCGGCCGGTTTGTCGGCCACAGCCGTGACCGTCAGCCCGGAGAGCCTGGTCATGTCGGCTATGGCCAACGTATAGGTACGAATCAGCTTATCCCGACCGTCCTCAGGACAGATCACCACGGCCTCGACCCGGGTCGATGGGTGAACATCGGCCTCGGCCCTGATATTGCGGATTCCGGTGATCACACCCATGAGCAGGGTCATCTCTTCCTCGGCCCGGTCATCGAGCCATTCAACGCGCTGCTTAGGATAGGCACTGGTCACCAGGAGCGGCCGTTCTCCCGGCAGACCCGTCCAGATCTCTTCACTGACAAAGGGAGCCAGGGGATGGATCAGTTTGAGGATGGTCTCAAGCACCACCAGCAAGGTGGCGCGGGCCTGATCCCTGACCTGCTCGTCGGCGCTGAACAGATCAGGCTTGATCCACTCCACATACCAGTCACAGAACTCACGCCAGACAAACTGGTAGATGGCCGAGGCCACATCATTAAACTGAAAGGTGTCAAGGGTATGGCGAACCTCAGCCACGGTCCGGGCAAGGCGGCTCAAAATCCAGCGATGAACCAGGGGCAGCTCATGGGCCTGATCCGTGAGTTTGGTTATGGCTGGATCGCATTCGCCCACATGCATCTCGGCGAACCGGGCAGCGTTCCAGAGCTTATTGATGAAATGACGGTAGCCCTCGATGCGCTCCTCGTCCAGCTTGATCTCGCGCCCCTGGGCGGCCAGAGCGACAAGGGTGAAACGCATGGCATCGGTGCCGTAATGGGCCATGACCTCCAGCGGATCAATCACATTGCCCGTGGACTTGGACATCTTCTTCCCGTGCTTGTCGCGCACCAGGGCATGGAGATAGACATCACGGAACGGGACCTCATCCATGAAATGGATACCCATCATCATCATCCGGGCCACCCAGAAGAAGAGGATGTCAAAGCTGGTGATCAACACCGAGGTGGGGTAAAAGGCGGCCAGCTCCGGGGTCTTCTCGGGCCAGCCCATGGTCGAAAAGGGCCACAGGGCTGAAGAAAACCAGGTATCAAGGACATCTGTTTCCTGAACAAGATCAACTGAAGCGCAGGCCGGGCACCTCTCCGGTGCCTCGGTCTCCACAATCAGCTCGCCGCACTCCTCGCAGGTCCAGGCCGGTATCCGGTGGCCCCACCAGATCTGGCGCGAAATGCACCAGTCACGAATGTTGTCCATCCAGGAGTAGAAGGAGTTGTACCAGTTTTTGGGATGAAGGGTGATTCGATCCTCACGCACTGCTGCCACGGCTTTGTCGGCCAGGGGCCGGACCGCGACAAACCACTGCATGGAGGTGGTGGCCTCAACCACGGTGGCACACCTGTAACACTGGCCCACGGCATGGTCATAGTCTTCGATGCGCTCCAGGAAACCCTGGACCTCAAGATCGGCCACGACCTGCTTGCGACAGGCAAAGCGGTCCTGTCCCTGATAGGAACCGGCCTGCTCGTTCATCTTGCCGCTGTCATCGATGACCTTCATGACCTCAAGCCCGTGGCGGAGTCCGATCTCATAATCGTCTCGATCATGGGCCGGGGTGACCTTGAGGGCCCCGGTGCCAAAATCCTTCTGGACATGATGATCAAAGACCAGCGGGATGGTGCGATCAGTCAGCGGCAGCCTGATCTCGGCGCCTTTCAGGTGTTGATAGCGTTCGTCCTCAGGATGGACGGCAACCGCCGTATCGCCGAGCATGGTCTCAGGCCTGGTGGTGGCCACCACAACAAACCCGCTGCCGTCAGCAAAGGGATAACGGATATGATAGAGGGCGCCTTTCCTGTCCTCATGCTCGACCTCATCATCGGCCAGGGCCGTGTGACAGCGGGGACACCAGTTGACAATATAATCGCCCTTGTAGATCAGCCCTTCTTTATACAGACGGACAAAGACCTCACGCACCGCTGTGGACAGACCCTCGTCCATGGTGAAACGCTCACGTTCCCAATCACAGGAGGCCCCGAGGCGCTTGAGCTGGTTGACTATGGTCCCCCCCTTCTCCTCCCGCCACTGCCAGACCCGTTCAATAAAGGCCTCACGGCCAAGATCATGACGGGTCTTTCCTTCGACGGCCAGCTGGCGCTCCACCACGTTCTGGGTGGCGATTCCTGCATGGTCAGTGCCCGGCACCCAGAGGGTGTTGTCGCCGCGCATCCGGTGATACCTGACCAGGACATCCTGCATGGTATTATTGAGGGCATGGCCCACATGAAGGACCCCGGTCACATTGGGCGGGGGAATAACAATAGAAAAGGAGGGGCGTTTTTCATCAATGACGGCTTGAAAGGAGTCGCTCTCCGCCCAGGCCCTGAGCCATTTCTCCTCGACTTCTGCAAATTCGTAACTCTTGGCTAACATATTTTTCTTCAACTCTGTATGTATTCAACTTCAAGGATCAAATCAGATCTTGCTTTTTAATATCACCTCAACATCTAGAGAAACTTCCCGGATAAGTCAAGGAGAATTAAGCCGTTTTCCCGGCTGAAACATAGGCCCAGCCCTCTTGGCAATGCTGGCCATAGAAGATAAAATCAGGTACCCTAAGAGAAAGTCAGTCAACCTCCACCCAAAATGCCAAATCGCTCTTATGCCCACCTGGTCCTTCACCTGTCTGCTGATTCTGCTGATCTTCCTGGAGCCCGCAGCAGGACTTGCCAGCTCCACCCTGCCCGCATCTGCCGCCTGGCAGAGCGACCGGGAAAGCGTCAAAATCGGGGTGCTGGCCAAACGGGGCCGTGAGCAGATCATCAACAAGTGGTCACCTACCGCCAGCTATCTGAGTCAGACCATTTCGGGCCACCACTTCACCATCGTCCCCCTGGACTTCAACGAGATCAACAGCGCGGTCGAGAGCCGGTCCATTGATTTTGTTCTGGCCAATCCCGCCTTTTATGTGGAGCTGGAAAAAAAGCATGGGGTGAGCCGGATTGCCACCCTGATCAACCAGAATCTGCCCGGCCAGCAGACCACCACCTTCGGCGGGGTCATCTTTTCCCGGCAGGACCGCCCTGATATCCAGAGCCTCTCGGACCTGAACGGCAAACGGTTCATGGCCGTTGACCCACGTTCCTTCGGCGGCTGGCTCATGGCCCGACGCGAACTGGAAGAACGGGCGATTGATCCCGCCACGGCCTTCATAAGCCTTGAGTTTGGCAATACCCATGACGCCGTGGTCTACGCCGTTGCCGAGGGCCAAGTCGATGCAGGCACGGTGCGCAGCGACACCCTGGAGCGAATGACCGACGAGGGGCGGATCAATCTTGCCGACTTCCGTATCCTCAACCCGCAACAGGCCCCGGACTTCCCCTTCCTTCTCAGCACCCGTCTCTATCCTGAATGGCCCATGGCCGTCCTGGCCTCCACCCCCAGAAAACTGGCTCGTCAGGTGGCCGCAGCCCTCATGGCCATGGATGAGAATGACCCGGCGGCACAGGCCGCGAAATCCGGGGGCTGGACCATTCCCCTCAACTATCAGCCGGTCCACAGCTGTCTGCTGGCGCTGCGTGTTGCCCCATACGAGGAGTACGGTCAATTCACCTTCAGCGACGTCCTGGCCCGTTATCAAAAGGAAATTTTTTCCCTGATGCTGACCATGATCATTACCATTCTGATCGCCCTCTATATTGTCCGCCTCAATCGCTTTCTCCAGCAGAAAAAGAACGAGGTTGACGAACTCAACCGGACCCTGGAGACCAGAGTTGAGCACCGCACCAAACGAGTCAACACCCTGCTGAACCAGGAGATCTATCTACGGGAAATCCTGGAGACGGTGGCGGCCATCAACGAACTGCTGATCACCTCGCCCAACCTCAACGCCCTCCTCTGGGATTCCTGCAGGCGACTGGCCAGACACCGTCACTATACCAACTGCTGGCTCGGGCTTCTGAAAGACGAGCGGCTAACCGAGGTATATGGCGACCTGACACCCCTGCCGGATCTTAAACTCCCCTGGCCGATCACCGATCTGGAGCAGATCCTGCCCGACCTCCCGACTGGCCAGGCCTTGAGCCGCAGACAGAGTATCACGATCCAGCGGACCGAGCAGACAGCCGGGCCAAAGGTGGCCGATGGAAACAAAAACAACGCGGAAGAGAACACCCAGACCACCAGCACCATCTCCATTCCCCTGCAGGCCGCCCATAAAGGGCCGGCCCTGGGCGTCATCACGGTCACCAGTGGCCGCGCCCAGGGGTTTGATCAGGAAGAGATTTCCATGCTTGAGGAGTTGGCCGGTGACATCGGCTTTGCCATTGCCTCGTTCCGGCACAAGGAAACCGTGGAGCAACTGGAGTTGGAGAAAAACAGCAACTACGAGGAAACCATCCTCTCCTTCGTTGACATGATTGACCACCGGGACACTTACACCGCCGGGCATACCCAACGAGTCGCCGCCTATTCCCGCCTGATCGCGGCAGAAATGGGCTATGACCAGGATGAAATCCAGACCCTGGAGAAGGCGGCAATTCTCCACGATATCGGCAAGATTGCCACTCCGGACTCAGTCCTGCTCAAACCCGGGACACTCACCACCCAGGACTATGACCTGATCAAACTGCATGCCTATGCCGGGTATGAGATGCTTTCCAGGATCAATATCTACAAAGACCTGGCCGGGATCATCCGCCACCACCATGAACGGCACGACGGACACGGCTATCCGGATGGCCTGCAAGGCGAGGACATCCCACCCTATGCCCGGATCATCACCGTGGCCGATGCCTTTGACGCCATGACCACCAACCGGATCTACAAACCACGCAAGGAGATCCGGACGGCCCTGACTGAACTGGCCGAGTTAAGCGGCATCCAGTTCCACCCGGCCGTGGTCGAGGCCGCACTCAAAGTCCTGCAGGATGCCAAACCTCCGACAACTGTCAGCCAACTCCCGGAAACCGATCTTGAGAAACGGCGTTTCGCCTATTTTTTCAACGACAAACTCACCGGACTTTACAACGAGGACTACCTGCAGATCCTGCTCCAGAACAACCGGGAAGAGTTTGCATACCGCTGCCTGCACAGCCTGCACCTCAAAAATCTTCAGGCCTACAACAAAGTGGAAGGATGGGAGGCCGGTGATCGCCTCTGCCAGACCTTTTCCGGCCAGTTAGCCGAACGTTACCCCGATGCCCTGCTCTTCCGCGCCTACGGCAATGACTTCGTGGTCGTTGCCCGTGAACACCTGACCATCAACTCCAATGATCTGGCCCAGCTCCCCTGTATCCAATCAGCTCAAATCGAAATCCAGATCCAGCACCTGGACCTGGCCCGCGATACCACCTACCTGGTCAAGAAACTTGACCAGCTGGAACTGATCACCGTGCCCTGACCTCCCCTCCCTTCGCTTTTCCCCCACCTGGCATCATACTGACTCTTGTCTTTTCTGTACCACATGGTAGTATGGATGCGGATTAATCAGCATAAGTGCCAAACACCATCAACCCGCAACAATGACCAGGATGGTTCAGGGCAAGTTCTGACCAGTAACGCGTTGTCTCTGTTCCCGGACAAGACCACCCGGAAAGGTTGTAACGAGCAGCAACAATGCCGCGAACCAGGAGTTCAGAATTCTTTTCAGGCCATCTCAGCAAGGAGGCTTCAGCCATGTCAGTACAACTTCAGAATCAGCAGACAGGGACAATCCTGTCGCTCAATACCAGTATGAGCAAGGGAGTGAACAAGAAACCGGTGGAGGCAACAGAAATCGTCGTCGACCACGGGATGAAGGGAGATGCCCACGCCGCAAACTGGCATCGGCAGATCAGCCTGCTGGCTGAGGAATCCATCGAAAAAATGCGGGCCAAAGGGCTGGAACTGGCTTTTGGTGACTTTGCCGAAAATATCACGACCCGGGGCCTGGACTTACCGGCCCTGCCCGTAGGTACTCGGCTCAAGGCCGGTGAGACCACCCTTGAAGTCACTCAGATCGGGAAAAAATGTCACAAGGGCTGTGAGATATTCAAGAAAGTGGGCGACTGCATCATGCCCCGGGAAGGAATCTTCGTCAAGGTGATTACCCCGGGGACACTCCACTGCGGAGACAGCATCACCGTCCTCTGACCGGCCCTTGGATGGCTCAACGGATATGCCAGGGGGTGGGCAGAAAGATGTGTCTGTAAAGATCCAGGGCATAACGATCAGTCATCCCGGCAATAAAATCACAGACCCGACGATGAGCTACCTGGTCACTGGGCCATTTCCATTTGGCCCCGGCCGGTTCCCAGGAACTGCTGCTGCGTCGAGGCAGGCCGTTCTCCAGAAAGTATTGATAGAGATCGCGAATGATTCGTTGCGCCTTCTCAAACTCGTTATGGACCTGGTAATAGCGGTAGACATTTTCATACAAAAACGTGCGCAGACTGGTGATGGCCTCCAGCATGTTCGGACTGAAATGGAGCCGTCCGTCACCGGCAGTCAGGGTCTCGACAATCAGATCACGGACCATGGCTCCGGTCCGTTTTGAGTGGCGCTCCCCCACCACCTTCCGGATCGCATAGGGCATATCGCTCTCTTCGATAATCCCGGCCCTGAGGGCATCATCCATATCGTGGTTGACATAGGCAATGATATCAGAGGCCCGCACCACCTGACCCTCAAGGGTTGCCGGCAGTTCACCGCTGTCCTCGGGCAGGATATCATTGCGCCCCTTAGAGTGCTTCACAATCCCGTTTCGGACCTCAAAGGTCAGATTCAACCCCCGCCCCCGATTCTCGAGAAAATCCACCACCCGCAGGCTGTGTACATGATGACGGAAGCCGCTGGGATGGAGTTCATCCAGGGTCGCCTCTCCGGCATGACCAAATGGGGTATGGCCCAGATCATGGCCAAGGGCAATGGCCTCAGTCAGGGATTCGTTCAGACAGAGGGCCGCGGCCACTGTCCTGGAAATCTGTGAGACCTCAAGGACATGCGTAAGGCGAGTCCGATAGTGATCCCCGGTTGGGGAGAGAAAGACCTGGGTCTTGTGTTTGAGACGACGGAAGGTCTTGGAATGGGTTATCCGGTCACGGTCACGCTGAAAAGGCATGCGGATATCGCAGCCATCATCTTCCTCAGGCAAACGACGACCAACAGAATTCTTGTTGAGGGTCGCGTAAGGCGAAAGGATCTCCACCTCACGTTCTTCCAGCTGTCGACGAATGGATGTCCCAATTTTCGGTTCATAAGACATAATCAGCTCCAAAGGGCCTGACACAAAAAAGCGACGCCCCACCTTTCTTGATCAATCCTAACTGCCTGATAAAACATCTTTTCTCACCATATTTTCATACCAGGGGCAACCGGCAAAAGCAAGGATTCATCCGCTTGTCCAGCCGTCTCGGCACCTTGCACCCCTGTGACAAACTCAACCCCTCGACCCTGACCCAACCTTTTCGCAAAGGCCAGCCTCTTCCGCCAGAAGAGCGGCCAGGTGCACCACCGGAATCTTGAGACCAGCCGCGGCCACAGCCATCCGCCACTGCATGAGACAGCCGGAACAGGTCGAGGTAATCACCTCTGGCTCCAGGGGCAGAACTCTGTCAAGGAGCTGTTCCAGAATGGCACCACTCAGCTCCGGTTCACCCAGATGAAACAGGCCTCCCATGCCGCAGCAGCCAGGTTCGTCTTCAGGCTCCACCAGTTCCAGGCCAGGGCAACTCCGGATAAGCTCCCGGGGCGGGGCAGTAATGTGCAGCTGGTGACGGAAGTGACAGGGGTCATGATAAAAGACACGCCGACGAGGACGCGGCACAGGTAAAACTGGTGATTCTAACTGAGCCTGTTGCATCAGGAAGGTGGTCAATTCCCGGAGGCGCTCAACCATCTGCAAGGCCCGTTCATGCCAGTCCGGCTCTTCGGCCAGAAGCTTAGGATAGTCGTGCAGATGGGCATAGCAGGAGGCACAGGAGACCAGAATCGGGCCATCGGTCCGTTCCAGGACTTGAAGATTCCGACAGGCCAGCGCGCGCGCCTCGCTCCTGTCACCCGCGGCATGGGCGGCCAGACCGCAGCAGACCAAACCATCAGGGATGGTCAGGGCAAGGTTGTATTGTGCCACCAGAGTCGCACAGGAATCTGCTATGTGCGGCCAGAGGGCATGGGTCACACACCCCGGGAAATAGGCCATTTCAGTCAAACCTGACTCACTGAGCTCCGTTCCCGGCGACACGGTTTGAGCCAGTGCCTTGTTCCCCTGAACCTTTTCAGAATCTTCGAACAAGGCCAGGCGCAGACGAAGGCCGCTCCGATCCGACAAAAAGGGATCAAGCCCGGCCGCCACTCCGCGCCCCAATCCACCCAGGGCAGCCAGTAACCCGGGATGTGCCAGGGCCTTGCGAGCCAGAAATTTCTGATAGCCACCCTGGCCATAGACTGCGGAAAATCCGGCCCGCGCCTCGATAATCGCCGCCCGTATATCAATCCCCCGCGGACAGACGGCCGCACAGGCCCCACAGAGCAGACAGGCCGAAAACAACTCCTCATACTGCGCTGAATGGGGCGCCAGCTCAACCGTTTCCCGCAAATGGAGACGGCCACGGGCCGTATGTCCCTCCCGGCCACTGATCCGGAAAACAGGGCAGACCACGGAACAGGCCCCACATTTGGCGCACTCGGTCATGACAGAGAAGGGCGCAGCAACTCCGACCAACTGCAAAGAAGATCCGCCCTGTTCATTCCAGAGCCCCTCTTACTTGGCCCACAACAGATAGGCCTTGATAAACGAATCCAGGCCACCGTCCAGTACCGCGTCCACATTGCCACGTTCGTGATCGGTGCGATGATCCTTGATCATCCTGTAAGGCTGGAGGACATAGGAGCGAATCTGGCTGCCCCAGGAAATGCCCTTTTTGTCACCGCACAGGTCATCATGGAACTCGGCCTGTTTCTGTTTCTCCAGATCATAGAGCCTTGAGGCCAGCATCTTCATGGCCGTATCCTTGTTCCGGTGCTGACTGCGCTCATTCTGACACTGGACCACGGTATTGGTGGGCAGATGGGTGATCCGGATGGCCGAATCGGTCTTGTTGACATGCTGGCCACCCGAGCCACTGGCCCGATAGGTATCAATCCGCAAATCCTTATCATCGATATCCACATGGATGGAATCATCGAGCTCAGGCACAACCATGACCGAGGCAAATGAGGTATGTCGACGGCCGCTGGCATCAAAGGGCGAGATCCGCACCAGGCGATGGATGCCCACTTCAGAACGCAGATAGCCATAGGCGTGGCGACCCTGGACCAAGAGGGTCACACTCTTGGTCCCAGCCTCATCACCCGGGAGATAATCAACGATATCCGTCTTGAAACGCTTTTCCTCAGCCCAGCGCAGATACATGCGCAACAGGATGTCCGACCAGTCCTGGGCCTCTGTCCCCCCGGCCCCGGCATGGATGGAGACAATGGCGTTATTGGCATCATGCTCACCACTGAACATGCACTCAAGCTCTGCCAGCGCAAGTTTCTCATCGACCTCTTCCAGGCCGTCGGCCACCTCACGTTCGGTGCCGGAATCACCCTCCTCGGTGGCCATGGACAGAAGCAGATCAAACTCCTCAAGCTCCGCCCAACGCTCTTCCCAGCCCTTGACCACATCCAGAAGCTGGCCATGGGCCATCTGTACCTTCTGCGCCGTTTCAGCCTCATTCCAGAAATTTGGGGCCAGAGTCTGCCGCTCAAGACGCTCCAGTTCATCTTTCTTGTGATCTAAGTCAAAGATGCTCCTTGAGCGCCATCATCCGGCCTCTGAGATCATTAATCTTCTGCCTTGAAACTGCCGCACCGCTTTCTATCGCCATCACATACTCCAACAAATTAAAAAATGATGCAACTATCCAGTAGCACCCCATCTGCCTCGGCATCGGCCTGCTCATGTACAAATCAGTACACTTCGCAGCCCTCTTTCTCACATCTGGGGCACTACTGAATAGTTACAGTACACGGTTTTATGTCCGTTTCCAGCTTCAAATTGGATGGTTACAAAATGATTACCCAATCAACATGGCTGGTCCGAAATAGCCAGCCGCCGTTCACATCACAAATTTACTCCAAGGCCCCTCAAGACCAGAGGGCCGCCATAAAGACCACTATTTCAGTACCCGTCAGGTGACCATTTCCAGACGGGTCTCAGACCCGACAGAATATCCTGTCCCCCGGAACAGGGCAAGCATCAGGGCCATCAATCCGATTACCAGACACAAGGGGGCAAAGAGATATCCGCCCCTGGCAAAAAAGGTCATCTCCTCCATGAGTGCCACCTCGGCCGTTCCAGACCACTCCTGAAACAATGGCGACGACAGGCCTATCCGTCCCAGAGGATCGACAACACCAGAGATGCCGGTGTTGGCCGCCCGGACCAGGGTCCGCCTGGTTTCCACCGCCCGGAGCACCGCCATGGCCATGTTCTGATGCGGGGCACTGGAACGACCATACCAGGCATCATTGGTCAAATTCGCCAGCAGCGTCGCTCCGGCCGTTACCTGTTTGCGCGCCAGTTCAGGGAAGATCGATTCAAAACAGATTAATACCCCAATCCTGGCCTGGTCGCAAGCAAGAGCTTGTGGATGGCTCCCGACCGTAAAGTCACCAATGGTCTCAACCAGGGGGCGCAGAAAAAAGAGCCACCGCCGCAGCGGCACATATTCACCAAAAGGCACCAGATGTCGTTTGTCGTACCGGCTGGCAAAGAGGCCATCCCTGTTCTGCAGCAGGGCACTGTTGTAAAAACGAAGCTGTTCCTGTTCGTAGTCAGGCTCATACCAGGGTGCACCGGTCAGGAGCGGAACCCCGGCCTCACGGCCCAGGGCCTGGACAGGGTCCAGCAGTTCATGATCGATGGGATAGAACGGCAGGGCCGCTTCCGGCCAGATGAGCAGGGCGGGATGTTGTTCTTCCACCAGTTTCCGGCTGGCCGCAACATAGCGATCAACCGTCTCCTGCTGCCACTCCGGCGACCATTTCAGATCCTGCTCGATATTGCCCTGGACCAGACCGACCCGCAATGTCTTCACCTCGGCCAGGCGAATTTCCAGTTGTGACCAGCGCCAGTTGGAGTATGTCCCGACCAGGGCAACAATCACCAGGGTCACGCCCCAGGCAGCCACCTGTCCCCGCCCCCTGGAAGCAATGGTCAAGGCCAGCAGGACATTGCCCAGGACGATCAGCCAGGTGAGTCCATAATGGCCCCATAGATCGGCTGACTGGAGCAGCCAGGGTGTCCCGGCCAGACCATACCCCAGATCCATCCAGGGAAAACCGGTCAACAGCCAGGAACGAATCCAGTCAAAGCCAACCCAGAGTGAGGGAAGCGTAAGCAAAACAAAAACCGGCTGCGGCCAGTGCAGCAAACGGCGGGCAGCCAGAGAAAAGGCAATAAAATAGAGGGTCATGTACAGGGCCAGCAGGAGCAGCGCCAGCACGGCCAGGGAATAGGGAACCTCGCCGTAGCGCCCCAGGACAATCACGATCCAGTAGAGCAGAAACAGAAAATGGGCAAGACCACTCCAGGCCCCCAGCCAGAAAGCACGGGAGCTGCTGCTTCCACGCAGGGCCAGCAGCAGAGGGACCAGAGCACAGAAGAGCAGTGGCCACAGATTACCGCCGCCGGGCAGGGCCAGCCAGAGCAGCACACCCGTGCTCAGGCCAGGGACAACCACTCGAGGGCTCAGCCATTCCCTCACTTCGTTGCCCCGCCAGCTTCCCCACGGGAAACACGGATCGTTTTAATTCTTCGCTTACTTGCCCCCCGGACCAGAAAACTCAGACCACCCACATCCACCTGATCGCCGGGCACGGCCAGACGCCCCAGGGCATGGATCACCAGCCCACCCACCGATTCATATGGTCCCTCGGGAAGTTCCACCTGGAAATGTTCCTCCACCTCCTCGACATCAACCCGGGCCTGCACCATGATCGTCTGGGCATCAATGACCTTGAGCTCGGAACGATCCACGTCATACTCGTCATCGATTTCCCCGACAATCTCCTCAAGGATATCTTCCAGGGTCACCAGGCCCCGCACGGCTCCGAACTCATCGGTAACCAGGGCCATATGAATCTTGCGCACCTGAAAGTCTCGTAACAGATCAACTATATATTTGGCCTCATCCACCATATAGGCCGGCTTCAGATACTCGGCCAGAGAAAGACTCTCTCCGTCCAGGGCGCAGACCTTGAGCAGATCCTTGGCATGGAGAATCCCGACCACATGATCAGGCCGACCCCGATAAATGGGAATCCTGGTAAAACCCTTATCACTGATCAGACGGACCAGATCTCTCACCAGGCTTGACTCTTCGGCGCTGACAATCTCGGCCGCCGGAGTCATGATCTCGGTGACCACCGTCTCCCGGAACTCAAAAATTGAAGAGATCATTCTCTCTTCCAGGCGGGTAATCAGGCCCTGTTCTTCTCCCTCTTCCAGCAACTCCTGGATCTCATGCTCCAGAGATTCCTTGGTATCCGGAGTCCGCCAGAAGGCCAGCCCATCAATCATCCGTTTTAAAAAGTTTTTACTGTCAGACTCCGCAGGAGGTTCTGTTTTCATTTCTCTCTCAATTTCAGGCAATGACAGGCAACCGGGACCTTCAAGACCTCTCCTTTTTCACAACCACCTGGGTCAGCAGCCATTCACAAAAACAAGGTCAGGATCAAAAGCACCAGCCGCCCACCGGGTTGGATTGTTAAATTTTACTTTTCTAAATGAATCGGTACGACTATAGTAAGGATTGTTCCATCGTTTTGTCAAAATAAATCAACGGCAACCATCCATCACTACCTCGACGGACCGACTTCCGTTGCCTGACGGCCACGACGCCGAGAAATCCAGGTGTGACTGCCACAGGCAGCACACCTTTTTTATGGCACCAGAGACAAATGACACAACCACTTAAAGGAAAGGTCCTGATCGCCAACCGTGGCGAGATCGCCATCCGGATCATGAATGCCTGCCGCGACCTGGGTCTGGACTACATCGTCGTCTACACCGATGCCGACCAGGATTCAGAACACGTCCGGCTCAACCGGACCGAAGGCCCAGACCAGAACGCCTGGCGGATCACCAGTTACACCGAGCCCAATGATCTGTTCGCCATCGCCGACCATACCGGCTGCACTGCCATCCATCCAGGCTATGGATTCTTCTCGGAAGATTTTCGCTTTGCCAGACGAGCCGCCCTCCGCGATCACCCCCTGACCTTTATCGGTCCCAGCTGGGAGGTTATCCGCGATCTCGGCGACAAGATCAACACCAAGCGAGTGGCCAACAAACTCAAAATCCCAACCATCCCCGGCACTGACAGCCCCATCTATAACGAGATGGAGGCCGAAGAGATCGCCCACGACCTGCTGGAAAACCAGAGAGCAAAGGGCATTGAATCACCCTCGATCCTGGTCAAGGCAGCGGCAGGCGGCGGCGGCATGGGAATCGAGGAGGTCACGGAGATCGAGCAGTTCCGCCGCATCTACCGCCAGGTTCAGAACTACGCCAAGCGCCAGTTCGGTGACGGCGGAGTCTTGATCGAACAATGTCTGCGCGATTACAACCACCTCGAAGTCCAGCTGCTCTGCTCGCAACACAACGAACGGGTCCATTTCGGCAGCCGGAACTGCACCATCCAGTCCACAGGTCGCCAGAAACGGATCGAGGCTGCACCCGGTTTTGACAGCGCCTGCTTTGACTACGAATTCGACGAGCAGAAACTCCTCAACCAGATCGTTGAATATTCGCTCAAACTGGCCGCTCATGTCGGGTACAACAATGTCGGCACCTGGGAGTGGATCATCGATCGTCAGGGAAACCCCTATCTGCTCGAGGTCAATACCCGCATCCAGGTCGAAAATGATGTCTCGGCCAGGATCAGCTATTACAAGAACGAACACCCCAACCTGATCCGCGAGCAGATCCGCCTGGGGCTGGGCGAAAAAATGGGCTACACCCAGGACGATATCGAATTCCGAGGGGTCGCCATCGAGCTCCGAATCGTGGCCGAAGACACCCGGCGCGACTTTGCCCCCTGGATCGGCACCATCAGCGAATTCACCTTCCCGAAACACGAATGGTCGGCCGTATATAGTCATGTACCTTCCACCCGTGACTACATGATCCCCAGTGACTTTGATCCCAATCTGGCCCTGGCCCTGGTCTGGGGCAAGGATATGGACGAGGCCCAGCAGCGGGCGCTCCAGTTTATCAACGAAACAGTCATCCAGGGCCACGACTCCCGCGGGGGGAAGATCATCACCAATCTCCAATATCTCAAGATCAATCTCAGCCGCCTGCTTATTTTCTAGGCACGAAGCACAGGCCAGGCCGAATCCTATATGAAAGAACTACTCAAAAAACTTCAAAAAATTGAAGAGCGGATCAACTATCTCTGCCAGCTCAAAGACTACTCCAACTGGGGCAATCTCAACGGCTACAAAGAGACCTGCGAGCATCTGAAAAAAACAGTTTACGATCACAGTCGCGAACTGTTTGATCGGGAGATCCAGAAACTCGACGAGTCCATCCGCTTCCTCGAAGAACGGGCCGAAGAACAGCTGACCCCCATGGAGCGGGTGCGCATTGTCCGCTCCCCCCAACGTTTCTCACTCAAGGATATCCTTGAGAATGTCTACGAAGATTACACCGAACTTGGCGGCGAAGACGACGCCAACATCGATCCGGCCATGATCTGCGCCAAGGCTACCCTGGTCCGGAAGATCAAGGGCCGACCCTACACGGCCACGGTCATGGTGATCGGTCAGGAGAGCGGGCATGGCGAGGAGTTTCGCAACGGCGGTTCATGCCGGCCAGAGGGCAATGAAAAGGCCCTGCGTTACATGCAGGTCGCCGAGACCGAGGGCATCCCCATCCATTTTTACATCTTCACCCCGGGCTCCTATCCGGTGGAGGAATACCCGGGCGCGGCCCAGCAGATCGCCCGCAACATCTACGCCATGACCAAGCTGCGGGTCCCGATGATCTCGATCATCTCCGAAGGTGGATCCGGCGGGGCCGAGGCCATCGGACTGTCAGACTTCAGGATGATGTGCTCACACGGTTATTACTCGGTCATTTCACCCGAAGGGGCCGCGGCCATCGAAGGGCGGGTCAAGGAAGGGGGCAAGGTTCCCCGCGAATTGATCGAGGTCTGCGCTGAACGCCTGAAGCTGACGGCCCAGGACAATTTCAATCTCGGGACCATCAACCGCATTATCCAGGAACCGCAGCTGGGTGCGCGACGCGACGACTTCGCCTTTTTCAACAAACTGCGCACCGAAATGATCCGGGCCACCGACAAGGTTGTTCTGAGCACCAAAAGCTTCAACCTCCTGCGCTCCTGGGAAATCCGCCGCAAAAAGGCCAGGGCAGTCACCGAGGCCCTGGAGATTGAAGTCCCTTGGGACCTGAACAAGGATGAGATCGAACGACTGCTGGCCCTGCGTTCAAAAAAATACCACAACATGGCCATCAATGCCTTTTCCGGCCATCCAGCCATCAACCAGGGATTTTTTGGCCGGGCCATGGAACAGGGCGAACATATCTATTACGCCCTGCGTTACGACGTGCTCAAAACCCACCAGAAACAGGTCCAGAAAGTCATCAAGGACGTCTCCGGCGAAAGCTCGATCCTCTGGCAGCGCCTGACCAGCCCGATCAAGACCGTCCGCAATTTTCTGGCCAAACCCGAACAGCAGCCCCGAGTGCGTATTCAGCCCCCCCGGCCAGACCTCACCACAGCCCAGGACCCTCTGGAGATCAACTCCACCTACATCAGCCCCCTGGCCAGTGAAGACCGGACCGTGACCTGCCCTAACCATGAACGTTACGGCTGCAAAGACCTCTGGGTCCCGGATCTCTACAGCGAATTTGCCGGCGTCTGCGAGACCTGTGGTCACCACTTCCCGCTCGAATACAACTGGTACCTGAAAAACGTCTTCGACCCAGGTTCCCTCCGCACCTTCAATGATGAAATCGAATCTGGTAACCCTCTGGGATACAAAGGGTTTGATGATCGCCTGAATGGCGACAAGAAGAAGACCCGGCTCCGTTCGGGGAATCTGACCTTTCATGCCCGCGTCATGGGAATCCAGGTCGTGGTCGCCATGCTCTACAAAGATTTTCGCAACGGCACCGTCGGTTCGGCCGAGGGTGAAAAATTTGTCCAGGCCTGCGCCATCGCCAAACGCAAGAAACGCCCCTTACTGGCCTATATCCACACCACCGGCGGCATCCGCATCCAGGAAGGGACATTGGGCGTCACCCAGATGCCCAAATGCACCATGGCCGTGCGTGAGTACATCAACTCCGGCGGTCTCTACATGGTGGTCTACGACAATAACTCCTATGCCGGTCCGGTGGCCAGTTTTCTCGGCTGTTCACCTTACCAGTTCGCCATCCGTTCCAGCCGCATCGGCTTTGCCGGCACCCGAGTCATCCGCGAAACCACAGGCATCGACATTCCACCCGACTACCACTCGGCCCGCAACGCCCTCAAACGCGGACACATCCAGGGCATCTGGGACAGACGCGAATTCAGGCGCAACCTCTACAAATCACTGATGACCATGGGCAGCCCGCACCTCTATTACCGCTGATCATGGAAGGACCGTTTTTTCACTCCGGCCGCCAAGCAGTTGCTTGACGGATGGCCGGGGGTATGATACATAGACTTTCAACATCAGGGCCGTTAGCTCAATTGGTAGAGCATCTGACTCTTAATCAGCAGGTCCCCGGTTCGACTCCGGGACGGCCCACCAGCACAAAAAAAGCCCTTAGCTCATTGCGAGTTAAGGGCTTTTTTTGTGCGTCAGATGTATGTCAGATGAAATTGAAATATTTGCACCACGCCAAAGACCTGCTTTCAAGTGTCCCTGCTGCAAGGCTTCGATGCTGATTGTAGAATTCCGGAGGAATGTAAGAAGACCGGGACTCTTTTCAGTACCCCCTCGAGGGGTGTAACTGTTCTACCCGGCGCCGCCTCAATATTCATTTTAGAAGGAGGAAGGTTGGTTCTATGAAATAACTGATTTTTTATGCCTGTACAGGCAAAGGGACACGTGCGGCCTGAGAAAAGTGCATATCATTCGATTGCACTTCTGACAGAATCCTTTGAAAAAGATATTTCCTTGTTAGTACCCCGGGCTTGTTCAACCATTAGTAAAATAGGGGACATAAAATAGGGGACAGACCACGATTTCCTTCGAAAATCGGGAAATTGTGGTCTGTCCGTTCGCAGTAACATCAATAAGTCTAACGGGT
>CALENA010000165.1 GCA_937910875.1 uncultured Desulfobulbaceae bacterium
TTTCCACCCCGGCAACCAGACATTGTGCAAATCATCATCCCTTCACCCAGATATTTTGCGATGACAAAGAAAACCATCACTCAGGCCATCCTCTCCTGCCATCTGGCAGTGTTTCTCATCCTCTCAAGCCTGATCTCAGGATGGGCGGTTGAGCCAGAAAGCGTCAAAAAAATCAGTGCAGACAGCCAAACAGGCCCACTCTACAAAATAGGCCCCGGCGACCTGATAGAAATATTAGTGTGGAAAGAGCCTGATCTGTCAAGGATTTTCTCGGTCCGCATTGACGGTTGGGTCTCGATCCCCCTCCTGGGCGAAGTACAGGCAGCGGGCAAATCCATTCCGGAACTTGCGACCTTTCTTGAAAAACGATACCGGGAGGTCATCAGCGAGCCCACGGTATCGGTGATCCTGAACGAAAGTAAGAGTTGGCGTTATTACGTCATTGGTGAAGTGCAACACTCCGGCGGATATCCCCTGGACACCCCGATCACCGTGCTCCAGGCCCTGGCTCGAAGCGGCGGCTTCCAGGAATGGGCCAAGACCGATGAGATCAAGATCTTTCGTTCGGAGAATGATACCGTCCTCGAGTTTAACTTCAAATCCCTGACCAGGAAGAACGATCCCCATCAGGATATTCCGCTCCGTCCCGGGGACACGATCCTGGTTCCCTGAACCTGTGCCTTTCATTCTCCAGTAGTTGACAGGGCATACAATCAGTCCATTCAGATATATGCGCCATTCATCCAGACTTCTTTTTCTTCTTCTCTGTTCCGGGCTGCTCATACCCATCAGCAGCCCGGCCAGACCCTTTGCCCTCAATGGCACAGCGGCCATCTCAGCTTCATATGAATCAAACATCTTCCAGACGGCTGACAATGAGACAAGTCAATGGCTGAGCCAGTTAAGCCCCACCCTGATCCTGACCTCAACCGAGCGTGACAACGCCTTTGACCTCACCTACTCCCTTGATTATCTCTACAATCATCGACGCAGCACCTCCAGCACCAACAATTCACTGGCCGGAATCTGGGCCAAACGCCTTTCACCGCGGACAAACATTGAATTGACTGGAGGGATCTCCTTGGCCGATTCCCCTGCCTCAGAGGCCGTCTCCAATGGCTCACTGGCCATGCAGCTGGTCCAGCTTGATCCAGCCGAACAGCAGGAAATTATCCGCCTGTTATTCCCCAGCTTCAACTGGCCTGGCGGCCAATTCTCCCCGAACAACCCCCTGCACCTGGCCATTGCCCAGAGCGAAATACAGACCCGCTATGACAATGCCACGGCCACCACCCAGGCTGCAGTCGACGAACTCTTCACTGCCCTGGGAACCACCCGGAAACAGTACTGGAACTCCAGCCTTGGACTCAGTTCCACCTATCGCTACGCCACCAGCGGCACCATCAACCTGGCATACCTCTTCAACAACAACTGGAACAATACCGACAACCTCTCGGAAGACGACAGCCACAGACTCTCTCTCACTGTTGCGCATCAGCTGAGCAGCCAACTCCAGACAACCCTTGAGGCCTCCCACGCCAACAACCATGAAAGCCTCACCGATAATAGCCGGATCACCATCGGCTCGCTTCAACTCCTCTATCAATTCAATCAGGCCACCGATCTCTCTGGAGAATATCGATTTTCCGACACCCGCTACAGCGCAGATGAACCGGACCAGAAAATCCATCTTGGCCGTCTGACCGTGACCCACCGCTTCAGCGACCACCTTGAACTGCAGGCCTCAGGGTATGCGGAGCGGATCAATCGAACCACGAACATCGATGAGCAGGGGTATGGATTGTCAGCCGGTCTCATTCAGCGAATCAGAAACGGACAGATCTCCCTGAACGCCCACGGCAGCCTCGCCAGGACTCATCAGAATGAAAGCTGGAATGATTTACGCCAGGACTGGGACATCAGGGCAGCCCTCGACTATCAACCGTTCAAGGATCTGACTGTCAATCTCTTCACCAGCTATGCCCGTCAACAATTCTGGGCCACGACCACCACTGTCACCAGGACACTTGAAGCAGGGGGCGGCCTCTCATACCCACTTTCAGCCGAACTCCTTCTGACGCTGTCTGCCAGCCGCGAACGACAAGACACTGACAACCAATACATCGACGACTATACCAACGACCAGATCAGCCTCACCCTGGCCAGCGACAAAGACCTTTTCCGCTGGTAATCAACCTTTACAGTACATCGATCATGCAACCAGACCAACGCCAACAGATCAAAAAATATATCGACATCATTCTCAGGCATAAGACGATCATCACCTCCTGCCTGCTGCTCTCCATCGTGGCCGGGACTGCTGTGTATCTCCAGACGCCTAAACAATTTGAAGCAACCGCTCTCATTATTTATCAGCGCCAGAAGATCAACACCTCCAGCATGTCTCCCGATGTCCAGACCCGGACTACAGAAATGGTCAACACCCTGGGCCAACAGGTCACCAGCCGAACCAGCCTTGAGACAATCATCAAACAATTTAAACTCTATCCAAAATTGCAGGAACGACTTCCCATGCAGGATGTGGTTGACGCCATGCGCAAGAACGTACAGATCAGGCCAACCACGGGGGATATCTTTCAGGTGTCATTCACCCACAGCGAACGAACCAAGGTCGCCCTGGTCACCAATGCCCTGGCCGCCCGCTTCATTGAAGAGAACCTGCGCGTTCGCGAGGAGACCGTCTCAGATACTTCCGCCTATGTCAAAGACGAGCTGGCCATTTCCAAAGAGCGACTGGATAGAAAAGAAGCCCTGATGCGGGACTATAAGTTGAAATACTACAACGAAATGCCGCAACAGCTCCAGGTCAACATGAGTCGCCTCAACGCCTTACAACTCCAACTTCAGAGCACCCAGGAAGGCCTCCGAGACATGGAAAGAACCCGAATCATGATCCAGGAGCAGATTGCCATTCGCTCTGAAATGCTCGGGCAGTTGAGTAACGTTATCACCAACGATGGTCTCAATATGAACAGCCCCATGGGGCTGCCGGAACAGATTCAGGCCAACCGCCTTCTTCTGGAAAATTTGCAGGCAAAGTACACCGACAAACACCCGGAGGTGGTCAAAACCAAAAAAATACTGACCCAGCAGGAGCAGGAATACAGCGCCCTCATTTCATCGCCAGAGGCACACAGTCCTGAGAGCCCGTCCAACGAACTGCTGCAAGCCTTTAAAACACCGGCAGTCCTGGCCCAGGAGCGGCAGATCTCAGACCTTACCCTTCAGCTCAAAGAACTCAGTTTTGATGTCATGCGTCTGAAAGAAAGTGAGCAGAAACACATGGAAGACATTGAGCAGTACAAGGCCTGGATTGACGCCACTCCGATTCGAGAGGCAGAGTGGTCGGCACTGACCCGTGATTACGATCAACTCAGCAATCATTATCAGGGTCTTGTCAGCCAGAACCTGAGTGCAGTCTCTGCTGAGACCATAGAGCGCCGACAAAAGGGCAGCCAGTTCAGAATTATTGATTCGGCCCAGGCACCGGAGAAGCCATCCACTCCCAACTTTCTGAAATTCATGCTGATGACTCTTGCCATTGGCTGTGGACTCGGAGGTGGCCTGGCCCTGGTTCTGGAAATGATTGACACATCATTCCGTGACGCCTTGGATTTAGAAAACTTTCTCGGTCTCCCCGTGGCCTGCGCAATTCCTGTCATTTACACCCAGGCAGAAAACAAAAGAAATAGAATCAAAATGATCATCTGGACTTTGCTTTTTCTGATCAGCACCAGTACCATCTTCGCCGGACTCCTTTTCTTGTGGTGGAAAGGAAAGATCATTATTTGATACGGTCAGCAGACTCTCTTCAGGATTCAGTCACCCCAGCCCACGGACCATAAGACAATGTACAAAGCCTTTTTCGGACTCAACCAGAAACCGTTTCTGCTTAAACCGGAACCATCCATGGCCTATGGCAGCGAAATGCATAACGAAGCCTTTGCCATGCTCCGATACGGAATTGAAGAACAAAAAGATTTTGTCCTGCTCACCGGAGACATCGGAACCGGGAAGACCACCCTGCTGCAGGCCCTGACAAGTATTGTCGGTGACAAGGTCCACACCTGCCATATCAACAATCCGAATCTTACCAACAAAGAATTCTACACAATCCTCTCGAAAAAATTCGGTTTTGGCGATTACACAGACAACAAGGGAACCTTTATCCTCGAGTTTGAAGATCTTCTCTCCGAGTGTCACAAAAATGATGAGCGAATCATCCTCATCATTGATGAAGCCCAAATTCTGCCCACCCCATTACTGGAAGAGATCCGTCTTCTCTCCAACCAGAATGCCCAAAACCATGGTATTCTCAGCATCTTCCTGGTTGGCCAGCCAGAGTTCAATGTCAGACTCAACGAAGAGCAACTGGCCCCTCTGCGCCAGCGAATCAGCACCAGAGCACATCTCAGCCCTTTTTCATCAGACGATACGAAAAAATACATTCAGTACCGTTTACGAAAAGCCGGTGCAAAGGACGACAAGATCTTCAGCGATGAAGCAATCACTCTGATCCACCAGGAGGCCAAGGGCATACCACGACTGATCAATATCATCTGCGATAAGGCCATGCTCCAGGCCTTTGCCGATGATAAGAAAGTCATCGACCAGGAAATCATCAAAAACTGCGTCCAGGAGTTACAACCTTCATCAGGGCAGACGCCGCAACCAGCCGCTCTGCCGACTCCTGCTCCTGAAGATTCTGCCAAGACTGGTCCTCAGAAAAGAAAAATACCCCGAGCTGTTGTCATTGGACTCATCGTCTGTGCGGGACTGATCGTGATCATTCTTGCAGTCAGCCAATTTGTTCCGGAGGGCCAGGCATGGTTGAGAGATAAAGCAGCCTGGCTCATGAACCAGTTTGACAAACTGAAATAATTTACAACCAGTTTTAAGCCCTGTCCCAGGAAGGAGATCAGCCGTGGGTTCCATTTTCAAAGCATTAAACAAATCTGCTAATTCAGACGACCTTGGTGGACTGGATTTTTCAGAAGAACAATCCGGACAGGTTACTTCTCCTCCTGTCCCGGATCCACTTCCCCAAACTCAAGAAACACGCCCCAAATCCATAAAATCGCCCTTGATGGTCCACCCACCGGAACCACCTGAGAGCAAACAACGCATTTCGATACAATCAGCTGACCACCCAACGCATCCCCCTGCCCCCCAGGCGACAAAAGAAACAAAGCCAACGCCGATCACAGCAAAAACAAAAACTGACGCAAAAACTCGAATTCCAACCATCCAACCAAACCAGAAAAAACCCACAACCATTGCCTGGGATGAACGTTTTCAACTCCTCACCGCACCTGCGTCAATGGCCGCCGAAGGCATCCGACGCCTGAGAACAAAGATTATCCATTCCGGCAAAAAGAAAGCCCTGCAATCAATACTGATCACCAGCACTTCCGCCGGTGAAGGAAAAACACTTATCAGCGCCAGTCTCGGGGTTGCCCTGGCCCAGGGAATCGATCAATACGCCCTGCTGGTGGACTGCGATCTCAGACGTCCCACCCTGGCCAGCCTCTTCGGACTGGGCAATGACAAGGGCCTCTCCAACTTCCTGATCAACGGAACAGACCTGTCGGAACTCATCAAGAAAACCAGTCAAGACAAACTGTCTCTTATTCCCAGCGGTACACCGCCTCCAAATCCGGCCGAACTCCTGGATTCAGATCGTATGAAAAGTATGATCCAAGAACTCAGCCGTCGCTATCCGGACCGCCTGGTCATCTTTGACAGCCCGCCCATAGAAGTCGCAGCTGAAACCCAGGTCCTGGCCAAGCATGTGGACGGTATCGTTCTGGTGGTCCGCTGGGGCAAATCAAGTCGACAACTGACCCAAAAGGCCATTAACGCCATCGGCAAAGAAAAAATTATCGGCATCGTTTTCAACGCCTTTGAAGTCAATGGCATCGAGTCGCGTCTGGCCCAAATAAAGGGCTATGACAGCGCCTACAAGTACGGACAAGGTTACTGATCAATTGCGAGGCACTTTTTAGAAAATAACAGACCAAACAAGCACGTTCTTCACACAGAAGACAATTCACTTGGCAAACAGGAAGAAGACAGTATAGACTTATAATATCATTAATCCAATTAGACTCTTACCCTTTGCCATGCAAACATTATCCACAAAAGAACTCCAGCAGGAAATCGATCGCCTCAGTCGAAACTCGGGCAACCTTTTTGAAATTCTTCCAGAAATGGTGTTCATTATCTCTGACCAGCGGATCATTCAATACATGAATGCACTCGCCATCAAACGATTCGGTGATCTGACCGGTAAACTCTGCTCAGAATACCTCTGCAACGCAAACCAGAATTGCGCAAAACGCTGTCCCCTGCTCATCAGCATGAAGGGAAAATCCAGCGACATCCCTCTGGATGCCAGAATCGGTGAGATCGATACGGAATTCACCCACATGCCTTTTGCCGGTTACAAAGGACATAGCCTGGTCATGCTTCTGATGCGCGACATTACCAAACGTAAAGACCAGCAACGGGCGCTGGAGCAGGTGAACGAAAAGATTGAAGAGGTCCTGAAGCATAAAATCCAGGAACTCAACGAAAATGAATCGGTCAGAAGCCAGTTACTCAAACAGGTCAATACCCTCAAAGAAAAATTGGTGCACAGCCAGAGTGACGGAAAGATTATCGGTAAAAGTAAGAAAATGCAGTTGATTCGCCAACTGGTCCATCAAGTAGCACCGACCGACTCCATCATTCTGGTCACTGGTGAATCCGGTACCGGCAAGGAATTGATTGCCAATTTGATTCACCAGAAAAGTTTACGCGCCAAGAAACCCTATCTCAGCATCAACTGCAGTTCACTGAACGACAACCTGCTGGAAAGCGAACTCTTCGGTCACGAAAAAGGGGCCTTTACCGGTGCCTCCTCCACTAAAAAAGGAAAATTTGAAACGGTTGATGGCGGCACCATCTTTCTCGATGAGATCGGTGACATCAGTCCACGCATGCAGTCCTCACTGCTCAGGGTCCTCCAGAATGGCGAGATTATCCGGGTTGGCGGATCGCAGCCAATCAAGGTTGATGTACGGGTCATTGCCGCCACCAACAAAGATCTCGGGAAAGCCATTGAAGAAAATGAGTTCCGGCTCGATCTTTTCTACCGCCTGAGCGTCATCAACATTCGCCTCCCTCCCCTGCGCGAACGACAGGATGATATCATTGACCTGGCAGTTCACTTTATCTCCCAATTCCGCGAGACCTTCAAAAAGGCCATTACCTTTCTGCCCAACAACGTCATTGATCTGCTTTTGCGACACGACTGGCCAGGCAATATTCGCGAGCTGCAGAATGTCCTCCATCGGGCCGTACTCATCTGTCCCAACACCGTACTCTCCAAGGAAGACATTGTTTTTGACGACCCTGTCGGCCAGAACAATGTCTCAGAATATTTTAACAATCTCGTAAAGATCCTGGCCACAAACTCACTCAAGGAGACCTTGGCCCAGGCCGAAAAAGATCTGATCAAACACACCCTGAAAGAATTGGGCGGCAATACCACGGAGGCCATCCAATATCTGCAGATAGGCAAGACAGCACTCTACGAAAAGATTAAACGCTACAACATTCATCTCAACTAGAGCAATCTGGCACAATACTTGCTTGTATTAAATCAAAATCAAGCAGTAAAAGATTCCTCCAGTACGCATGAGGCACCCTTATGACACATAAAAAATCCACCCTGACCCAATGCCCCCATCTGAACAAAGATGAGGTGATCTTCTGCACGGTATCGGCAAGCGGCCTCTATATCCCTCCTCCAAGCCAGTTCGAGCTTTTTTGTGCGACCGAGCAATTTGCAGAGTGCGGTCAATTTATGCAGGCCGCAGAAATGGCGCTCATCCATACCCAGGACGAGGCAAAAAACATGGACGAAGCCAGAAGAAACTACTACCGATTTCTTCAGCGCTGGGCCCTGAGTATCAGAGATCAGGCAGCCCAAGACAGCCAGTACAAACAACTCGACGATACTGCCTATACACTGGACCTGAGCCTTGGCGGTATGCGAATATCCAGCAGACAACAACTCGTGGACAAACAAAAGATTGCCTTTATCTTTGATCAGAAATTCTCAGCGCCATCCTTGACTGGACTCGGGGAAGTCGTCTGGAGCCAGGCCGAGAGGCATGACAACATGACACAAAGCAGAGTCAATCATCAGGCTGAGGAGACGTTGCACCGCTTTCAGGCCGGAGTCGCCTTTTCCGACCACAATACCCGGCAGCTGGTCGGTTATCATCTCGGCCAGGCCGGTATTCAGAGATTAGCAGAAACCAATCAATAAGACTCTTAGCCTTCCGCCTCAACGGACAGCCGGTTCGCAAATCCGAACCGGCTGTCCTCCCTCCACCGCGTTTATCCCGTACCGCCCTCTTCTGTTCAACAAAGCACATCACAAAAATTGACATTCACCATCAGCTGTGTATATATCATCTGAAGAGATGACCCTAAACTCTTCATTTTACCCCCAGCTGAACTATGCACACTCCATTCAAACACCTCCTGCTCGCCTGCCTCATCCCGGTTTTCTTTTCTTTTACAAGCTGTTCTGACTCGGGCAAGACCCCGGAAGAATACTTTGCCAATGGCCAAAAACTGGTCGAAAACAAAGATTTTAAGGCCGCCATCATTGAGTTTAAAAACGCTATTCAGATTGAACCAAAACATCCCGGAGCCCGTTACCAACTCGGCCTAGCCTATCTCGAAACACAGGAGCTCAAACAGGCCTTCAGGGAACTGACCATTGCCAGCGACCTGGACCCTGATAACCTTGATGCCAGTTATAAGGTGGCCAGCATGTACTACATGGGCCAGAACTACAAGGAAGCCCGGCCACGGATCGAGACTATTCTCAGCAAAACACCCAACCACCTGGAAACTCTGATCCTAAAGGCCAACCTCGAACTGTCCGAACAGAATCTCGACGAGGCTCTGGTTGCAACTCATCAGGCAATCGCCCTGGACTCCAGCAACAGTAAACTTCAGCTTCTTCTGGCCACTATCCTCAGCCACATGAACCAACCAGAACTGGCCGAAGCTGCCTTAAAAAAAGGGCTTGAGCTGGCACCGGAGGCCCCGGCTAATTATCAGGCGCTGTCCTCTTTTTACCTCAGCCAGAACAAACTCGATCTGGCTGAAGCGCAACTCCAACAATTGGTAAAGACTCTTCCTGAAAGCGGTGACGCCCTGATTATTCTGGCCAATTTCTACGAAACAACCAAACAACAGGACCTGGCAGCCGAGACACTGAATACTGCCATCACTCATCATCCAGATGTCCCGGAATATCGGGTTGCACTGGGCAACCTGCACCGTCGCCGGAATGACTTCACACAGGCCGAAGAGACTTATCGTCAGGCCCTCGACCATCAAGCCGATCTGGCCGGGACCCAAGGACTGCTGGCTGGCCTCTATTACGACTGGAATAAGATGGATGAGGCCTCCCAGAGCGTGAGCGCCGCTCTGACCGCTGACCCGAACAACCTCAACGCCCGTCTGGTCCAGGCAAAAATCCTGCTCGGCCAGCCTGATTTCACAGAAGGAGCCAAACAGGCGTTCAAACTGGCCGAAGAAAGTCCCGGCTCAAGCGAGGCCCAGTTTGTCAAGGCCATGGCCCATACCCGTAAAGGAGAAATCGAGCTGGCCCTGGGGGCTGGCCTTGATGCAATCAAGAGCAATCCCAATCACCCTCAAGCCAGATCGTTGCTGGCCGAGCTTTACCTCAACAAAAACGAAATCCAGGAGGCCAAAGCCCATGCCCTGGTAGCCCTGAAAATCCAACCCCGCAGTACCCGGGCCGCACTCCTGATGTCCCGTTGCCTGCTCAGCGAGCGACAGTTTGACCAGGCACTGGAGCTACTTGACAAACTTGCCCTGGCCCTGCCCGCCAATAGTGACATCCAACTCTATCGAGGACAGGCGCTAAGCGGTACAAAGCAATACGACCAGGCCCTGAATGCATTCAAACAGGCTTTGACCCTCGAACCAACAAACAATAAAGCCCTTGGCCAAAGCGTGAGCCTGCTTTTGTACCTCAAACGTCCACAGGAAGCCAAAACGTTTCTCAACACACAACTGCAGACAACCCCCGACAATGCCTACTCCCACGCTCTGGTGGGTGAATTGGCCCTGCAGGGTCATGATTTGGATACAGCTGAAGCAAGCTTTCGCGAGGCTATCCGACTCGACCCGAGCAGCCAGGGCTACTATCTTCGTCTGGGAGCGATCCTCAAGCAATCCAACAAAGCCGGCGAAGCCATTGACCATTACTACCAACTCATTGAGCAGCAACCTCATTTGATCAACAGCCGTATGGCCCTTGCAGTCTTGCTTGAACAAAATGGTCGCCAAGACGATGCGGCTGTCCAATACGAAGCAATTCTTCTCCAAGACCCCAAGTTTTTACCCGCAGCCAACAACCTGGCCTGGTACCTGGCCGAACAGGGTAAGGACCTGGGGCGCGCACTTGAACTGGCCATGAAAGCCAAGACAATTGCTCCCAATGACCCTTACGTGGCCGACACTCTGGGTCAGGTTCAGTTTCAACGACAGGCCTATGACCTGGCACTCCCTCAGTTCAGAATGGCAGCCGAGTTGTTACCCGCCAATCCAACCATCCTCCTCCATCTGGGGCGAACTCAGATGGCCCTGAATCAAATAGACGATGCCCAACATACTCTGAACAGCATCCTCGGCCAGGGACAGGAAACCCACGAGGCCGACATAGCAAAGGAACTTCTCCTGCAAATCAATCAATGAACAATCCCGCCACAAGCAGCGGGTACCTTCGTCCCGCCTACAACTGAGCAACCTCCCCACTGTCACCCTTTCTGAAAACACTAACCCATGCCTAACATAGTAAAAAGTTTATCTTTATAATTCAGCACGTTGTTCTTCGTATAATTTTCCAGCGGCACTACATTTACATTTTTTATGTTCAGCTGACCATCTTGCGCACACCCACTGGTGAAGCTGAGATACCTAAAGATATTGTAGAGCTCTTTCAGCTTGGGTTCAGCAACCGTTGTTATGCGAACATGGAGGGCGCGTCCGTCTTTCTATTTAAACGTAGCTGTGATTCGTTGTTGACCTGAGAAGATCTTCCGCAAACTGCCCCGACTGTCGTTGATTGTCACCCACCGAGAACACCACGTCCTCAATCAATGCTAATAAACAGGCCGATACAAAGGATCACCAATCAGGACCATCTGCCAGGACAAGAAGGGCAGACTGCGGAAGTAACTCTCCACCAGACTGAGACGCTGACGGACGAGGAAGTTGAAAAAAAGTGAAGGAACGGGAAAGGCCTGAACATAGGGCTCGGCCACCGGACCGATGGTGGCAGCCACTCCCTCTTCCAGGAGACGCTTGCACCAGACCTGGCTTCCAGGTCGCTTCAGCGTTGTACACTCACTGCTGGCGATATGGTAGGCCACTGCACCAGGCTGCCAGGCAAAGGCATCCACATAGCGACCGACACTGTACCAACCACAATAGAGAGCGGCCTCAGGCGCCTGGCCAGGCTGAAAGAGCTGGGTCTGCTGATCGAGCACCACCTGCAGACCGGCCTGAGCCAAATCCAGACCCGCCTCATGCAGGGCATTGTCATAAAAATTGTAGGGTGCGAGCTTGTTCCTCTTTTCCGGACGGGGCCAGCGGGCATCAAAATAGGCCTTACCCGTGACTCCCTGGGCTTCAGCAACCAGGGTGTCATCAATGATCCGCCGGACCACGACTTCATCCGGGCCATCCAGGCGGCTAACCCAGAGGACATCCTTGACATTCACCATGCCTTTCTTGTTCCGGAACCCCTTATAATATGGGTTATCCAGCCAACCGGTCAGAGGCCGACCCACCTCCGGAACCAGCAAGATCGACAGTTCAGAATCCACGGACGCACCCGCATTCAGCACTCCATCAGGCACGGGAACAGGCTCGTCAGGAGACCGGGGCGAAGCCACCCGCAGAGGCAGGCCATACATGGTCACTAGGACCTGGATCTGACGTTCAGGATCATTTTCTGCCAGAAAACGGCGCACAGGACGGGCAATCTGACGGTCATAATCCTCACGCGAGGTCTGTTCGTCATCCACCGCCCACAGCTTCACCAGATTCTTCTCAGGAATTCCGCGTTGCTCCATATAATAGCGGGCCAAAGCGATACTGCTCCGGGCGTTGCAATTGGTCAGTACCAAAATCTGATCCGGCCGAATCTCAATGGCCAAAGACAAGGTCGGCGCTAAAAGCAGGCAAAAGAAAAATAGAACCAGAGCCAAACAAGATCCGAACAGCTGCCCGGCCCCTGGACTCTTGTCCACTTTCCTTTGACCAACCATGATCAAGTCCGCAAAAACGTAAGCACAACCCGACCAACGCCTGAAAAAGGCAGCTGATACTCAACCCTCTTCTCCAGCATCCCCCTCAACTCCAGAGGACAGGCCGCCAATTCCTCAGACCATTTGGGACCCTTCATAGCGATGATTCGCGTGCCAGGAAGCCAGAGGTGTTCAATCAACCTGAAAAAGGCTGCCAGATCAGTGACCGCACGGCACGTGATATGGGTGAAAGGTTGCGTGGTCAACGGCTGGACATCTTCGACCCGACCGGCCAGAACAGACAGCCCCTCATTGATCCCCAAGGTCCTGGCCACATGGCGCAGAAAAGAAACCCTTTTCAGACGGGGCTCCACCAGGGTGACGATCAGATCCGGGCGAGCCGCCTTGCAGACCAGGCCCGGAAAACCGGCTCCGCTTCCAACATCAAGGAGGTGAACGGACTCTCCTGTCAGGAGGGGCAACACGGCCAGAGAATCAAGGAAATGCTTGTCAAGAATCTCCTGGTCACCGGTGTCCCTGGCAATAAGATTAACCTTACCGCTCCAGCGCCTGAGTTCCTCAAAGTACAACTCCAGCCGCGAGTTTGCACCCGGGTCCAGCGTCAACCCCAGGCGCGCGCACCCCTTGGCCAGATGGCCCTGGAAATCAAAGGAGACGCTCATCAATCAACGACCACCATTCATTTGCCGTGAGCAGGCTTGAGTCGCACGGCCACCGAAGCCGCATGCGCGCCCAGACCCTCAAGGCTGGCCAGGAGTTGAATGGCCTCAGCGTCTTCCTCCAGGGCCTGCCGGGAATAACTGATCAGCGAGCTTTTCTTGAGAAAGGTCTCGACCCCAAGGGCTGAGGAAAATCGGGCTGTCCCCATGGTCGGCAGGACATGATTGGGACCGGCCAGATAATCACCTGCCGCCTCGGGCGTATGATGGCCGAGGAAAATGGCTCCGGCATGGCGAATCTGCGGCACCTGGGCCCAGGGATCGGCAATCATCAACTCCAGGTGTTCAATGGCCATATCATTGGCCAGACTGATGGCCTCGCTCAAGCCATCTACGCACAAGATAAGACCACGCTCGGCCAGCGACCGGGCAGCAATGTCCCGCCGCCCAAGATGATCCAGCTGAAGTGCCAGCTCTGCCTCCACCTGTGGCGCAAGATCATGATCAATGGCCAGCAGCACGGCTCGAGCCATGGGGTCATGCTCGGCCTGGGCCAGCATATCAGCAGCCACACAGGCCGGATCTGCCGTCTCATCAGCCACAATCAGGACCTCAGAGGGCCCGGCAATCATGTCAATCCGCACCAAACCAGAAACCTGGGACTTGGCCTCAGCCACAAACTGATTCCCCGGCCCGACGATCACATCCACGGCCGGAATGGTCTCGGTCCCATAGGCCAGCGCGGCAATGGCCCAGGCCGAACCAGCCTTGTAAATCTCGCTGATCCCGATCTCCTGGGCCGCCACCAGCAGATAAGGACTGACTCCCCCCTGACGGTTGGGCGGGGTGACCATAACCCGCCGACCAACTCCGGCGATACCCGCCGGGATTCCGTTCATCAACACGGATGAAACCAGAGGTGTGGAGCCGCCCTGACCACCCGGGACATACAGTCCGGCCGCATCCACCGGCCTGACCAGACGGCCGACAATGGTTCCGTTCTCCCGGGTCTGCATCCATGAGTCTTCCATTTCCCGCTCATGAAAGGTTTGAATCCGCTCGATGGCCGTGGCCAAAGCGGCCATAAAGGGCTGATCCACCTGCTCATAGGCAGCAAGCATCTCAGCGGTTGAAACCTGCAGATCGCTCTCATTCATATCTGGGGCATCAAACTTGCGGCTATAGGCGAGAACCGCCGCATCACCCTGCGCACGGACTGCCGCCAGTATCTCACTGACCGTTTCGCGGCAACCGATATCAGCGGCCTCAAAGCGATTCAGGAGTTCAGCGATGGCCCGTTCACCTTCTTCGGTATTTGTCTTCAAGGATTTGATTTGTTTCATGGCAGATCTGATTGGCAAAAGTTGGATTTCAGATGATAGGCTCGTTATTTAAGAAAACAACAGGTGTCAGGCAGGTGAGGACAATCACTCTCCATCACCCCCGGCTACCCCAATGCACCGCAATGGTCCCCAGCATAAACTTACGATAACCAACCCCGCCAAAACCGGCCTCGCGAAACAGAGCAGCAAGCGCCTCGGCCCGATGAAACTCCAGGGTGGAACCGGTGAGATAGGCGTAGGCCGCCTTGTCCCGGGCAATCATACGCCCGAGCAGAGGGATGCCAAAGCGAAAATACATCCGCACCAAGGGAGCGGTCAGGCTCCTGTCCGGCGGCGTGGTATCAAGACAGACCACCCGGCCTCCAGGTTTGAGGACCCGGAAGACCTCACGCAGGACCACCAGGGAGTCATCAACATTGCGGAGCAGGTATCCAAAGGTGACCGCATCAAAACTCTGATCTTGATACGGAAGGCAGTTGGCATCACAGGCCTGCCAGGAGACCGGTTCATCCACAAAACGCTTCTGGGCCTCACGTAGCATATTCTGGGAAAAATCGGCACCAATCACCATGCCCGTCGTACACTGGCGGCAGGCCAGAACGGCAATATCCCCGGTGCCGGTGGCCAGATCAAGGACGCGAACCTGCCCGGATACCTGGGCTTTTTCCACCACAAAACGGCGCCAACGCTGATCCTGGCCCATGGTCATCACCCGATTCATCAGGTCATAACGGCAGGCTATGGCATCAAACATCTTTTGCACTGCCGGACCCTTAGCCACAGAGAGCTCCCTGATCACCTGGCATCATTCCAGCGGGCATCACCGGCCTCAACACGGAGCAAACCCCGGAGTACGCGGAAACGGAATCACCTCACGGATATTCTGCATCCCGGTTACATACTGGACCAGTCGTTCGAAACCAAGCCCGAACCCGGAATGGGGAACCGTCCCGTAACGACGCAGATCAAGATACCAGCCATACTCCTGCACATCAAGCCCTGCCGCCTCCATCCGTGCCAGCAGGGGATCAAAACGCTCCTCGCGCTGACTGCCGCCGACAATCTCTCCGATCCCCGGAACCAGGATATCCATGGCTGCCACCGTCCGGCCATCCTCGTTCATCCGCATGTAAAAGGGCTTGAGAGCGGCAGGGTAGTCCGTGACGATCAAGGGTCGGCCATAGACCTCCTCACAGAGAAAGCGTTCATGCTCAGACTGCAGGTCCATGCCCCAGCTGACCGGGAACTCAAAGACACGATCAACAGTCAGCAACTGATCCACGGCCTCGCCGTAGGTGATCCGGGCAAATTCCTGGTCCACCACCTGCTGCAGGCGGCCAATCAAGCCCTTGGAGACAAAACGATCAAACAATTCAAGATCAGAGCTGCAATGCATCAGGACATCGGCCAGTAAAAAGCGGAGCAGATCCTGGGCCAGGGCCATGTTGCAGCTCAGATCGCAAAAGGCCATCTCCGGCTCAATCATCCAGAACTCCGCCAGATGGCGGCTGGTATTAGAGTTCTCGGCCCGAAAGGTGGGACCAAAGGTATAAACCCGTCCCAGGGCCTGGGCATAGACTTCGGCCTGCAACTGACCACTGACGGTAAGCCCGGCCCGGCGACCAAAAAATTCCGGCTGACTGCCTCCTCGGCTCAGCTGGCCATGACCTGGAGTTGCACTTATCTGAAACATCTCACCTGCGCCCTCGCAGTCACTGGTGGTGATAATCGGGGTATGGACCTGAACAAAGCCACGCTCTGCAAAAAAAAGGTGGACCGCCTGGGTCAGTCGTCCCCGAACCCGGGCCACAGCGGCCAGGGCATTGGTGCGCGGACGAAGATGGCTGAAATTCCGTAAAAACTCAAAACTCTGTCGCTTCTTCTGCAAGGGATAGGTCTCGGGATCAGCCCAACCCAGGACCCGAATCGCACTGGCCACCATCTCCACAGCCTGCCCCTTGGCCGGTGAGGCCTGAAGCAAACCAGAGACCTCAACACTGCAACCAATGGTCAGTTTTTTGATCTCAGTGGTGTAATTGACCAGGGACTGATCGGCAATAACCTGCAACCCGGCCAGACAGGACCCATCGGTCAATTCCAGAAAAGAAAAGCCACTGCTGTCACGTCGCGTTCGAAGCCAACCCGAGACCTTCAATTCAGCGCCAACCTCTGCCTGATCAAGGATAGTCCGTATCTGCTGCTGCATCCAATACTCTCTCTCATAATTCCTGCGCCCCCTTCCAGAAGAAGGCGAACGCAGCCAACAAGGCCCTGCCGGTAGCCGGAAAGACTCACATCCGGCTGGACCCACAAGCCATATTCATCTTTTCTGCTGCTCCTGGCTGCTCATTTTCCAGCCCCGCAATGTCCGGAACGAGCAAAGTGCCCGGGGTATCCATAGAGAACCAGTTCCCCAAGCCCTGGCAACTGCTGCGGGGTCAGCCCGGTCAACTCAGCCAGATGATTACCCACCACAGGACACTTAACGGTGAGCAGAAAGAATATTTCCCGGCCCACCTCAGACAAGGTCTCGAAATTACCCTGCCCCTTGGAGAGAACCAGATCAGCGGCCCAGAAACACTCCTGAAACTCGGGCGAGCAACGGACCAAGGGTGTTCCGGGACAGGCAGTACCATTGCTCAGAATCCGGGCATATTGGTCCATGCCGCAATTCAGGGCATCAATCATCAGGGCGTCATTGATAATCGGCGTTTCTTTGACCGCCACAGTAACCTCAAGGCCATACCCGGCCAGAAGCTCAACCACCAGTGAATCATAGACGATCTCGCCACAATTGTCAGCCAGATAGAGGATCTTAGCCCCGGGCGGCAAGTCAGCCACCAATTCCAGCAAGGACTGGCTCTGATCAACGGCCAGAGGCACCTCCCGGCAGGTGGCCAAAGTAGCTTCGGCATCAAAGGCGCCCATGGCCCCGTAATCAATAATATTTCCACCAATGGCCAGGCGCAAGGCCAGAGCCAGTGGGGCGTCTGCGGCCAAGACCTCCTGACGCAGAAGGGGCAGCATGGCCAGGGCCTGCTCTTGAGACTGGCGCTTCAGTTCCAGGTAGGGATCATGGTTACTGGAGAGTCTGGCAATCATCGCATAGAGTTCCACCGAATTCTCAGGCGGGGTCAGCTCCATGTCCATCTCCCGGATCAGACCTGCGGCTTCCTGGAGTATGGCCAGTCGCACCCCTGAGTCCAGGGTGCAGATCCGGGCAACCCGCAGGGCCTGCTCCAGATAGCAGGGCAGGCAGTCAAGGGCGGTCTTCACAGCAGATACTCCTCACGGACATTGCCCATGGCGGCAAAGATCGACCCTCTGGCTGCGGGCTCCTGCGCATAGAGCTGACCCAGCCAGACTCGCACCTGCTCACGCTGGGTCTGACCAGCCAGGGGACAGGGGTTGGCCAGGGGCTGAAAATCGAGGCGGGAGGCAATCGCCTCCACTTCTGATTTCACAAGATAGGCCAGAGGCCGAATCAGGGCCAGCCGCCCGTCAAAAAGATCCTGACGTGGAACCATGGTGGAGATGTTCCCGCTGAATAGCATATTCAAAAACAGGGTCTCGATCAAATCATCCTGATGGTGGCCAAAGGCAAGCTTGTTGCACCGATTCTTCCGGGCCAACTCAAAGAGCTGCTGGCGTCGATGGCGGGCACAGAGGAAACAGCTCCCCTCTTTTTCAGTACCAAGACGCTGCCCCCGGACCACCTCCAGATCCAGGCCCATCCGGGCCAGTTCCCGCCGAACCCAGGCCACCGGGCTCAGTTGCCCGGCCAGTTCCTGGCTCTCCCCTGAAAACCCCATATCCACATGAACAAACCGCAGTTCGTAATGAATCGGGGCCTTGGCCCGCCACTGATCAAGCAGCCAGGCCAGAACCAGGCTGTCCACCCCACCCGAGACCGCCACCAGAACCTGGTCCCCCTCGGCAAGCATCGAGTAATCGTGCATGGCTCGACCAACTCGCCGGTTCACGGCAGAATCGAGAATTTTCGATCTGATCTTCATTTCAGAACTTCACCCACACAGAACCTGTCACCTTGATCACACGACAACAAACCAGCATGGCTGGACCAGAATGGCCAACCACAACCAACCATGAACGTTCATTCCTTCGACAAGGCCAGTGCTTGTCTCAAATGGACTTTCATATGAAACACCCCGGAACCATAAAGATCACCAGAAAAATCAAAAGACTCATGGCACAAAAGCCGTCAAACAGTCGGTCAACATCATCACGACACCATCAACGAGAAACGCCCGCCAGCTCCAGGCCAAAGGGGAGCGGCAGGCGTTCACATGCGCCCTTTATAACATGGGCCATTAAGGTGTAAGGCCCGACTCCTGCAAATAGGGACAATCAACCAGTGCATCACGAACCCCCTGGCGCACCAACTCCTCGACGGTGACCCATTTAAACCCACGGCTCTGGGCCTTGTTCCAGGAAAAAAGATTATTGAGAACGGAATCCTGGGTCTCATCAACCGAGGCGAACCAGATGGCTTTTCCGGTGGCGGCCTGGATGAGGCGCAGGTCAAAGGCAACCGAGGCCGGACTGTTGATGGAATAGGCACCGCCATCGCGCTGTTGATACCGACGAATCTCGGTTTCCAGGACCGCATCACAACCGACCGCCGTGGCCAATTGCCGCAGTCCGGCCAGGCGATTCGTTCCAGCCGAAATATCTGCCAGTTGGACCGCTGAGACCCGACGCACCTGCTGACGACCAGCCAGATTTTCAGCCAGTGCCTGATCAATCAGCTCTGCGCCTTGCGCCAAAAGGGCCTGTTCGCGTTTATCAACCTGGACATCCGGGGCAATGACCACTGGCAGAACAGCAATACAGCGCACCGGCACCAGTCCTGCCGCCAGTGGTTCCACTCCGGCCCCCCAGGAACAGCCACCGAGAAAAGCAGCAACCAAACAGAGAAGAGACAGCCATGACCCTGCTTTATTGATCCCTCGCGTCCACATTTTACAAACTCCCTTTGGAGGACAGAACACCACTGAGGCCATGACGACGCTGACAGGCCTCGTTCATGGCACGACCCAGACCCTTAAACACAGCCTCTAATATGTGGTGAGTGTTTTGGCCATGCAGAAGGTCCACGTGCAGAGTGACTCCGGCCTGGACTGCAAAGGCCC
>CALENA010000166.1 GCA_937910875.1 uncultured Desulfobulbaceae bacterium
ATCAACAGACGGAAATGAGCGCCGCGCAGCAGAAGACGCTCAAGGAAAAACTGCAGCCTGTTCCGGACCGTCCTGATCATCTGACCGCAACTCCGCCTTTACCTGAGACGCCGCCAGACAAGCCCGGGTCTACAAAACAGTTCGGGCTATCACTTTCGACATTCCGCTCAAGATCTCCCCTTTCATGGCGCGCCTGACCCCCAGTCACGAGATCTCCACCCGTTGGTAGAGATTTGGAATCTCAACCCGGGCGAATCCAAGCTTCTGCTCCAGATTTGCCTTCAGGGCCTGAGCTGCCTCGACTTCACCATGGACAATAAACGTCCGCTCCGGCTTTTTCTCCATGACCGCTGCAAACTCCACCAATTCATCCTGATCGGCATGACCACTGAAGCCGGTCAATACCTCAATTTTGGCCCGGACCTCAAATTCCTCGCCAAAGATCCGCACCATTTTTTCACCCTCAACAATCTTCCGCCCGAGAGTATATGGTGCCTGCCAGCCAGTAACCAGAATGGTATTTTTGGGGTCGCTGATCCGGGAGCGCAGATGATGGAGAATTCGGCCGTGTTCCATCATTCCACTGGCGGCAATGATGATTGACGACTCTGTCCGTTCGTTCAGCTTCTTGGATGAGGCCACCGATCTGACCACATGGAGGGCGTTAAAACCAAAGGGATTGTCCACCTGGTTGTCTTCGATGAAACTGAGTAATTCCTCATCATAGGTTTCAGGATGCATGCGAAAGATATCAGTTACATTAATGGCCAGAGGACTGTCGATATAGACCGGCATCCCGGGGATCTCACCCTGCTCATATAACTTGTGCAGGGAATAGACCAGCTGCTGGGTACGGCCAACGGCAAAGGCCGGGATCACAAGAGATCCCCCTCGGGCATGGGTTTCAACCACGATCCGTTTTAATTCGCGGTCAGAATCCGGATAGGGCGGATGACTCCGATTGCCATAGGTGCTTTCCATGATCAAAAGATCTGCCCCCTCTGTCAAGGGTGTGGGATCACGAATAATCGGGATATTGCGCCGGCCGATATCACCACTGAAGACCAGTCGCTTCTCACGGCCGCTCTCCTGATCAAGGATATCGAGAATGATATGGGCGCTCCCCAGCATGTGCCCGGCATTGACAAAGGTGAGAAAAATGCCCGGGGCAATTTCCCGGCGCCGTCCGCAATCGATGGAGACGAACTGCTGAGTAGCGCGAGTTGCATCATTGGGTGTGTAGAGAGGTTCAAACAGATTCTGATTATTTCTTTTCCGGCGCTTGTTGGTGTACTCGACATCACGCATCTGAATATAGGCACTGTCCTGGAGCATGATGGCACAGAGATCCCGGGTGGCCGGGGTGGAATAGATATCCCCGCGGAAACCATTCTTGACCAGACAGGGAATATTGCCACTGTGGTCTATATGGGCATGGGAGAGAATCACAGCGTCAACCATCCCCCCCGCACAGATCCCCTTGCGGTTGAGTTCAAAGGCGTCCTTACGCTTGCCCTGGAAGAGCCCGCAATCAAGAAGCAGGGAAACACCGTTGGCCTCAACCAGATGCTGAGATCCGGTGACTGCCTGGGCAGCGCCGTTAAACGTTAACGAGATCATAACATTCCTTATTTTAAATAATTGCGCTTAATCAGCAAGTAACACAAACCACCTCATGCATTACATCATAAGGCATAACTCAAGGTTTATCTTCCACCTCCGGGGTGTCTTCATTTTTCCAGAAGCAGGGAGAAAACAACGGTCAGTTCATCTGAGCAGTGGTCGTTGCCCAGGATCGGTCAACGAAAATTGCAGGGCCTTCCAGAGCGGCTTATCCCGTTCATAGATGTCTTTGCGAAAATGGAGCGAGCCGTCCCTCTCGACCCAGGCCGTCCAATACTCGATATGGATCGGCACCGGATTGAGCAGGTGCACGGTCTCTGTTTTACCGGTGGCAATGGTCGTCAACAGACGCCCCATATCCCATTTCTGATCACGCAACAGGGCCTCTGCCAGCACCAGCGGTTCAGACACCCGGATACAGCCCGAACTGAATGCCCTT
>CALENA010000167.1 GCA_937910875.1 uncultured Desulfobulbaceae bacterium
GGGTTTCGTCCATCGAAGAGATCCCATTTCGAGGCCATGTTGTACAGGGTCCTCAGGAGCGTCAGCAGCCGATTCGCAGAGTACAGGCTGGGTATTTCGGCTGAATTCGGCCACCCATTTCGGATCAAATCGGCCACCCATTTCGGCTGAATTCGGCCACCTATTTCGGGTCAATTCGGCCACCCCATCAATCGTGATCTGAGCGGTTGCCGTGCGGGATAACCAGAGGTCAAACTTCGTTCTTTTGCTGAAGGTTCAGTCGAAGGAGCGAACGTTGCCTCGAGAAAGGTTGTCCATGCGAAAGATCCGCGAAGTATTGCGGCTGAAACACGCCCACGGAGCAACAGATCGGTCCATAGCGAAGAGCTGTTCGATCGCCCGCAGCACCGTCGGAGATTATCTGCGGCGAGCGGCAGAGGCTGGTCTCTGCTGGCCTTTGCCGACCGATCTCGGCGATGACCAGTTGGAGCACCTCCTGTTCCGTCGGCCGCCTCAAATCCCCTCCGCCGAGCGTGTATTGCCAGACTGGGAGTACGTTCACCGAGAGCTTCGTCGCAAGGGCGTGACCCGGTTCCTTCTCTGGCAGGAATACAAATCCTCCAACCCGACCGGCTTGCAGTATACGCAGTTCTGCACCCGTTACACGGCGTGGCGCGGCCGTCAGGATCCGGTGATGCGACAGGTCCACAAAGCCGGCGAGAAGCTATTCGTTGATTACGCTGGCCAGACGGTCCCGATCACCGACCGTCGGACCGGTGAGATCCGCAATGCCGAGGTGTTCGTCTCGGTGCTTGGCGCGAGCAGCTACGCCTACTGTGAGGCGACATGGAGCCAGGGGCTGCCGGACTGGATCGCCTCCCACATCCGTTCGTTCGAGTTTTTTGGTGGTTTGCCGGAAGTGCTTGTGCCGGACAATCTGAAAGCCGGGGTGACGAGTCCTCACCTGTACGAGCCTGATCTGAACCCGACATACCAGGATCTGGCGATCCATTACGGCGTTGCCGTGGTTCCGGCGCGAGTGCGCCGTCCTCAGGACAAGGCGAAGGCGGAGTCGGGCGTTCAGGTCGCCGAGCGTTGGATCCTTGCCCGGCTGCGCAACCGCACGTTCTTCAGTCTGGCAGAGTTGAATGAGGCGATGGCCGAACTGCTGGTCGAGCTGAACCTGCGCCCGTTCCAGAAGCTGGATGGTTGTCGTCGGAGCATGTTCGAGGCCGTCGACCGGGACGCCTTGGGTCCTCTGCCGCGTGATCGCTACCAGTACGCGGAGTGGAAGAAGGTGCGCGTTCATATCGACTATCACGTGCAGATCGACAAACACCACTACTCGGTACCGTACCAGCTGGTCAAAAAGGAGTTGGATGTGCGGTTGACGGCCGAAACGGTCGAGATGTTCGACCGGGGCAAGCGCGTCGCAAGCCATGTCCGCAGCCGCAAGCGAGGCGGGTTCACCACGCAGAACGAGCATATGCCGACCAGTCATCGGCACTATGCCGAGTGGACCCCCGAGCGTCTTGTGAGCTGGGCGGAAGAGACCGGCGGGCGGACGGCGGAGGTCGTCGCCGCCGTGCTTGCGAGTCGCCCCCATCCCCAACAGGGCTTCCGTTCCTGTCTGGGGATCATGGCCCTGGGCAAGTCTTACGGGAAGGAGCGGCTGGAGGCCGCCTGTGTTCGGGCGTTGGCGTTGGGCACGACCAGCTACAAGAGCATCCAGTCGATCCTTAAAACCGGCCTGGACAGCCAGCCTCTGCCTGAGCCGCCGGCCAAGCCAATGTCGTTGCCCATCGCCCACGGCAATATCCGTGGTCCCGACTACTACATCGATCGCGATGAAGGAGGTCTACCATGTTGACCCACCCGACCCTGGAGAAGTTGAAGGACATGCGGCTGTCCGGCATGGTGGCCGCCCTTGAGGATCAACTTCAGACCCCGGAGATCGCCAGCCTGAGCTTCGCGGAGCGACTCGGGTTGTTGATCGACCGGGAGCAGACCGAGCGAGGCAGTCGTCGCCTGAAGACCCGTCTGACCCAGGCGAAACTACGGCAACAGGCGTGCATGGAGGACATCGATTACAGCGGCGGACGAGGCCTGGACAAGGCCCAGTTGCTTGACCTGGGCTCCTGCAAGTGGATCACCGGCCATCATAACCTGTTGTTGACCGGCCCGACAGGTGTGGGCAAAACGTACATCGCCTGCGCCCTGGCCCAAAAGGCTTGTCGAGAGGGGCTGACAGCTCTTTACCTGCGGTTGCCTCGTCTGTTCGGTGATCTGACCATCGCCAAGGGTGACGGCAGTTACGGCAAGTTGCTGGTTCGTTACGGTCGGGTGGACGTGATGGTACTGGACGACTGGGGCACCGCTCCGCTGACGGCGGAGAACCGGCGGGACCTGCTGGAGATCCTGGATGATCGGTACGAAAAGAAGTCGACGTTGATCACCAGCCAGTTGCCGGTGGAGAAATGGCATCGGTATCTTGAGGATCCGACGTTGGCCGACGCGATCCTGGATCGAGTGGTCCACAACTCCTACCGGATCGAGTTGAAGGGGGAATCCATGCGGAAAAAGAAGGGGAGGTCTTGACGGGAGTGGTCACGAAAAGCTAAAAACAGACGACCCGTGCGGGCCCTCAGTGGGGGTGGCCGAAATCAGCCGAAATGGGCGGCCGAATAAAACCGAAACGGGTGGCCGGAATCAACCGGAATCGGTGGCCGAAATGGCCGGAATACGCACCTTCGCAGACCCTCACGGCTTCTGTTGTTCGTTCGTTCAAACGAA
>CALENA010000168.1 GCA_937910875.1 uncultured Desulfobulbaceae bacterium
CACCCATGGATATTTTCAAGGCCTACGTTATGATCATCTTTGGTACCTGGTTCTACTCCTGGCTCCTGAGCGGTATCTGGATCAAACCGTTGTTCAGACGCAACAAGGCGGCCTGAGCCAGGACATAACGCTTGCCTAAAGAAAAGGGCGACCTCCGATTATTGGAGGCCGCCCTTTTTTATTGGCTGAACAATACAGGAAATCCATCACCAGGGTTGCTGTCGATACTCCAGGGCCGTGAGCAGATGCGGCAAGGCTGCCGGATATCGGTTCAGGGCCTCGGCAAAAGAACCAAGGACTTCCTCCCCCCGGCAAGTCCACTTAGGATCTCCAGTGATCTGGCCCAGGCGTAAATAGTTCATGACCGCCACAGAACCTGGCGCGGGTTCAGCCCCATCATAGTCTGAACGACCACCCAGCAGGATATCAGGCAGGCTCTGAAAATCATTCAGACCTCCTCGACCATCAGCAAAAAGGGCTTCCTGGACCCGACTTAACTGCAAGGCAAGATCCAACCACTGCTGATTATTTTCAGCCTGGTACAGATCCAACAGCCCCTGCACAAGAAAGGTATAATCGGCCAGGCCCGCCGGGCACTCTTTCCCATCCGGACGCCACCAATGCTGTAACCGGCCTTGCTCCTGAAAACGACAGACAAAGAAATCTGCAGCCTGGGTGGCTGCCTTCAAGAAGGATTCATCCCCGAGAACCCGGGCCGCCCGGGCCAGGGCAGAAATCATCAGGCCGTTCCAGGATACCAGAATCTTCTCATCCCGGTGTGGCCTCGGCCGCTCTGATCTGATCTTCTGCAAGACTGACAGGATGTCGTCTAATCTCTCTTCAACCACCTCCTCAGCACATCTCAACTGGACAATATTCTGTCGCCAATCTGCTTGACGATAGAGGATATTCCAATGGCTGAATTCCTGGTGCGGATCTTGAGTGACATTGCCATGGCTGGCAATTCCGTAAATCAGCTCGAGCAGGTTCAGATCGTCTGGTAAGAGATGGGCGCTCAACTCATCATGCCGCCACAAATAAAAGGCCCCTTCCCGCTGCTGCCCGGCCACTTCCAGATCTGGACTGTCGGCATCTTCACCACAGTAGAATGTACCGCTGACATCTCTTAAATCTCGCATAACAGAGTCAAGAGTCGATCGGGCAATCCGGGCAAAAAAGGGATCGGACGTCTGCTCAAAGGCCAGAAGATAGGAACTTGCCAACTGGGCCTGATCATAGAGCATCTTTTCAAAATGTGGGACCTGCCAGGCCTCATCAACTGAATAGCGATGAAAACCACCACCAACCTGATCATGAATCCCTCCCCAGGCCATGGCTCGAAGATTATCCTGGGCCATGGCCTGAATCCTGGAATCGGCCAGGCGTTTGCCATGGCGGAGCAGAAAATCAGGGACAACCGGACGGGGAAACTTCGGTGCATGACCAAATCCACCATATTGGGTGTCGATTGAATCAGCAATCTGACGTGCACCTCGATCAACCCAATGATCATCGATCGGGCCGGATGAATACACTTCCTGTTGCTTGAGTTGGGCCAGTACCTCTCCGGCAGACTCTTTCAACTGTGGTTGCTGGTCCTGCCAAGCCTGATGGATGGACTGGAGAAGTTGCAGAAAACCGGGCCTATTGCCATAGGCCTGTGGGGGGAAATACGTCCCGCCATAAAAAGGTCTGAGATCAGGAAGCAGAAAAAACGACAAGGGCCAGCCCCCTGATCCTGAAAGCAGATGACAGGCCGCCATATAGACCTGATCCACATCGGGTCGTTCCTCACGATCGACCTTGATGGAGACGAAATGCTCATTCAGAAATTCAGCCACATCCTGGTTCTCGAACGATTCATGGGCCATCACATGGCACCAGTGACAGGTTGAATAGCCAATGGAGAGGAAAATTGGCTTGTTCTCAGCGCGAGACTGCTCAAAAGCCCTCTCACCCCAGACCTGCCAGTGTACCGGATTATCAGCATGCTGCCGCAGATAGGGGCTGGCCTCCCCTGCCAGTTGATTTTCTGGCCTCTCATTTCCCCTGCCACTTTGTTTGACCTTTCTTGTCGACATAATGAGTTATCCTTTCATGGTATCCAGTGAAGCTGCTGAATCAATATATGACTTACAGTGGGCTTGCCATTAAGGATAATCATTCTTACTTAGGATGTCGTTTATTTCTTTTCCAGTAATAAAACTGGTCAATGCTGACCTGTTTTATTACTGGAATTTTAGGCCAAAGCATAAACAAACAGAGCAAGATCGCCCCATCCCCTTGATATCTACTCTCTGCCTTCTCGTTCAATACAGAAACAGGACACATGAGAAGTGTTCAAAAATAAATCAAAAATCAAACTGCGACAAAATAGGATAAACATCAGCAAGTTAACACAAGACACCGGTGCCATTATGATGACTTTGGAACCGGAAGGTGGGAAGACAGGAAGATACGAAAACAGGAACGAATGAAGGAAAAATCCGTGCCACACACAAGGGATGGGAAATCAATACAGTCGGTTATTACACAAACCCATCACTGGCAAACCGGATATGATCAACGAAATGCCACGCCCAACAGCAATGGCCGAGGAAAGACAGACAAGGTGTGAAGAAAAAAATCCAACACCTGAGAGTGCGCCTGAAGAACTCATTTATGGAGCAGCTCAATTTAACGAACTTCGATATCCACCTCCCGAAGGGCCTCCTTGACAGCACTGATGGGCACCTCACGGCGGTGAAAGATCCCGGCCGCTAAAGCCGCCTCGGCAGGAGTCTTCTGGAAAACCTCGACAAAATGGACGGCGCTGCCAGCACCTGATGAGGCAATCACTGGAATGGAGACCGCCCCACGCACCAGATTGATCAGTTCAAGATCAAACCCTGAGTTCGTGCCGTCACGATCAATGCAGTTCAAGAGGATCTCCCCGGCACCCAGCTGTTCACAGCCCTGGACCAGCTGTACCGCATCCAGATCGCGCCCCTCACGTCCCCCCTTGACCGTGCACTGGTACCAGCAGTAGTGCTCACCGCCAGGACCAACCTGTCCGGTCCTGATGGTCTGGTGGAAGGTGTCTTCCGGGCTTTTCACATACACTCGACGGGGATCAACGGATATGACCACGGCCTGGGCCCCATAGGTTCTAGAGATTTGCTCGATGGAGCTCCTGCCACTGGTTCGGCCCTGATTCCTGATCAATTCCTCAACCGCATAGACCGCGTCACTGCCGATGGAGATCTTGTCGGCACCAGATCTGAAATACTCGGAGGCCACATCAAGGGCGGTATACGAACGTCCCTCTGAATCGGTGAATTCACGAATTCCACCGCCGATAGTCAGAGGCACAAAGACCTCTTCCGAGGTCTTGCGCAGGACCTCGATCATGGGCTGATCCTGCATGGGAAAATCACGGAACCCGGTGATGTTCAGAAAGGTGATCTCGTCGGCCCCCTCCTCGTAATAGCGACGGGCAAGCTCGACGGGTTTACCAAGATTCCGAACCTCTCCCTCCTGTCGCACATCATACTGATCGCCCTTGGTCACCACCAGATCACCGCGATCATTACTGCGCACATCAAGACAGGCAATTACCCGTTTGGCCATTTTCGTGGGCGGTTGCCCGGCCGCAGGACGCGGCAAGACCTCACTGACCCTGCCCTGTCCCAGATTCAGGAAATTCTCCAGAATCCTGAGACCAGCCGCGCCACTTTTTTCAGGATGAAACTGCAGTGCAGCCACATGCCCCCGGGCCACACCGCTCACATAATGCTCGCCATAATCAGTGGTGGTCAGCAGCCATTCATCAGGGACATTCTCACAGGAGACCCGGTACGAATGGACAAAGTAGAGTTTTTCTTCCTGATAGCCATCAAACAGCGGAGAGTCTGCCTGGATATGGATACCGTTCCAGCCAATCTGGGGGACTGAGAGCAACCCTGGAGCAAAACGCTTGACCTGCCCCGGAAAAATGGAAAGCCCAGCAACCCCGGGTGACTCCTCACTGCCCTCAAACAAGACCTGAAGGGCCACACAGATGCCGAGAAAAGGTTTGTCAGAGCGAATCCGCTGGATGAGTGGCTCAATGAGGCCGTCGCGCTGCAACCGTTCCATGACCGATCCGAATCTGCCAACTCCTGGAAAAATCAGTTTTTCGGCCTGGAGGATATCCTCGGGTCCTGCAACGTCCCTGACCTCATGGCCCAGTTTGGCAATGGCATTGCGGACACTCCGGACATTTCCAGCCCCGTAATCAAGCAGAGTAATCATGAGTTATCAACTGGTTAAAAATTAGAGGTGAAGAAAATGAACCCGCAGATTTTGGCCTTTAAAAAGCATAAGAACCCTTGTTCATCGTGCTTCCCAGAGGTCAATCGGCTGACCAGACGATTATTGCTGGCCGACTTCGGTCAGACGATGATAATACTTTCCATAGGCACAACCACGGCAGAGAATTTTATCGTCCTGTGTCACATCTCGACAGTCCTGGACCCAGTCACCGCAGCCCTGACACTGGACTCGTTTCAAGGGGCGTCCAGGCATATCCTCAGGGGGGATCTTCACCTCGACATCTTCCACAAGAAAGAGTTCATCTTCGGGCATGACCCGATAGGCCTCAAGTTGGCGCGCATATTTGTTTTCGATCTCAGGGCAATATTTGTCGGCCAGTTCCCTGGATTCCTCTCGAGCTGTAATGCGCACGGCTCGTCCAGTCTCGAGATTGACAAAGGTGGCTGCCATGACCCCATAATCGATCCAGCGCATGGATCGTTTTCCAAGACTGCAACCGGTCACACTCTGAACGGCATCGGTGGCGCAGCGATCAATCTCCACCAGGACATAGAGTTTTTTACGATCAAGACCGCGGGGATCATGAATCCCAATAATTGTCAGACCAAGCATCGACATCCTGACCCCGATCACCTGGCCGGCGCAGGTATGTCCATGCACCGCAGTCGAACGCTCGAGCAAAACTTCAAATGACTCCATAAAGGTATCTCCAACTGTGTATAAGAAAGTTCACCAGAGACCGTCATTGGCCATACCAAAGGAACAAACCTTCATGGTTGGTGGTGGCTGGCCAATTTGAGCCAGCCATGCTGATTGGAACCGACCGGAAAAGATTTGGCCGGCAGGATTAAAACTCTATCCCTTTGCGGGCCTTGGTGCCGTTAGCATAGGGATGTTTGATCTCCCGCATCTCTGTTACCAGATCAGAGGCTTCAATCAGGGCAGGCGAGGCGTGCCGACCAGTGATCACCAGGTTCAGGGAAGAGGGACGACGACGCAGCAGATCAATAATTTCCGCTTCGTCCAGGATCTGATAATAGGGAAGATAGGTCAGTTCGTCAAGGATCACCAGTTTATAGGCCCCGGACTCCACGGTCTGAACCGCAAATTCCCAGGCCTCACGGGCCGCTGCCCGGTCTTTGTCCAGATCATCAGACTGCCAGGTAAACCCCCGGCCCATGACATGAACGTCAAGTTGTCCAGCAAACTGCCGGGCCGAAACAAGTTCACCGTACTTCCAGCTCCCTTTGATAAACTGAATGACACAGACCCGCTGTCCATGGCCAAGGGCCCGAAAGGCCATGCCAAGAGCAGCCGTGGTCTTGCCCTTGCCGTTTCCGGTAAAGAGCAGGACCAGGCCCTGGGATTGATCATTTGGAAGGGGCATCACCAGATAACGCTTCTGCCAGACGTAAAAACAATAAAAAAAGGCCATCCCGTCTGCCTGGATGGCCTTTTTACAGGATTGTATTTTCCTGCTCAACACAAATGGTCGGGACGAGAGGATTCGAACCTCCGACCCCAGCGTCCCGAACGCTGTACTCTACCAGACTGAGCCACGTCCCGACCTACATGAGTATGATAAGCTATAAATTTTTTACAACTCTCTAACCAGCAAAACTGGATCAAATTGACCGACCACAACAAAACATGAAATTTTGTTGCTTCGGCATGGCCAATGATGGTCTCCGATGAACTATCAGATAAAACTCAAAACAGTCCACTCTGTCCAAAATTGTAACAGTCACGCAGCCCAGCAGATGAGAAAAAGGTCTGCGTACATAAACCCGCTCAAAAGCCAGATGGATAACGACGGCAGATGTGATGGCACTGGACAGTTACAAATTATTACTGACAAATCAACGAACATCAGGGACGAAATGATGCCAGAATTCACGTCTTCGGTCAAGGGAAAACAAACCTGTGAACCAGACTATTCCACCATCATTGCCACCTGATATCAGGAAACAAAAAAATCCGCAGGACAGCACGAACTGTCCTGCGGATTTTTTTTATCCTACAACCGGCCAAAAAGGAGTGAATCTGAATCTATTCACCGGTCATCATACGTTGTCGCCAGTCATTCAGGAACCTGCCCGAAGACAACTGAGACACTCTACGGATATTAATTAATTGATGGCCTCAGAAAGTTTTGAACCCGCCTTGAATTTGGCAACCTTCTTGGCTGGAATATTAATGGTCTTACCAGACTGAGGATTGCGTCCTTTACGTGCCTCACGCTTGGAGACAGAAAAAGTACCAAAACCAACCAGTGTGATCTTATCACCCTTTTTGAGAGTCTCGGCAATAGCGGCCAATGTACCATTGAGTGCTTTCTCAGCGGCAGCTTTGCTGATATCTGCTGCTGCGGCAATGCTTTCAACCAGTTCTTTCTTGTTCATCCTTTCCTCCTGGAAAAATAATGTGTTTCTGCCTCTCGGGGATTTGGGAAGCCCGTTCCCCCTCTCTCCTACATCTTCTTCAATCAATGAAACATAAAAACCGGAAAAATCCCAGCCAGATTCATTCTCGTTTGTCAGCTCAAAAAAAAAAAGACTCTCAATTTTCGGAAAACCTTTACTGACAAGGATTCCCGTCCCAGAAAAGCCTCAAGGAGAGTCACTGTTATTTTGAATACAGCAATTAAAGATCAGAATCAAGAGATAATTCAACTTAAGGTTTTCATAAAATATCTAACTCAATCCTTCCGCCTGACTCTCCATTCAGTTCAAAATGCGACCCCTGGAATCCAATCACTCGGAAACACTCTATAATATCAGCACAAACTCCTCTGTCAGCCAAACGGTTAAAATCTTGATCGCAAAGATGCAGCACCACACCTTTTTTTTGCGGACGGACACGACACCCATAAAAACCCATCCCTCGCAGGAGTTCCTCACCCTTTTCCACACTCCGTAATAAACCAGGAGAAATGGGCGTCAGGGTCGGAATACGAGTCGCCAGACATGAATTGGAAAGCCGGTCATGGGCAGGAAGTCCGAGATGCTTAGACAGCGACCGAATTTCCTGTTTTCCAAGACCCGCCTCTTCCAAAGGAACGATCACCCCCAACTCTTCAATGGCGCGCAGACCGGGACGAACAGACATGCGATCATCACAATTGGTTCCATCCATGACAACAGACCCACCCGCGGCCTTGATCTCTTCAAGGAACAGGGAATACAGACGTCTCTTGCAGTGATAGCAACGCTGCTCTGTGTTTTCCACAAATTCTGGCCAGAGCAGAGGGTCAACCAGGACCTGGCAACAGGCCTGCTTCAGGATGGAATCGCGGTCCAGGTCATCTTGAACCAGGGCCAGATCATAACGAGCTAAAAGCTGCGACACCCCGTGCAGGACCAGGACATTTTCAGAACCAAGGGTCCTCAGGGCCACATGGGCCAGGAGACTTGAATCAACTCCTCCGGAATAGGCCACGGCCACTTTGCCCTGACCACTGTAACGGGCAAGGATGGCGCATAACTGACGATATCGCCGCTCGCAATTTCCGGCCACGCCCTCTCAGACCTTTTGATCAGGCAGTAGTTCAGCCGGGCGATTGAGGAAAAAGTGGCCATCTCTGATCCAGCCTTTCAGTTCCTCGGCTATCTGCCGGGCCTTGACAATGCTCGATAAGGGTGCGGTGTGAACCTTCTGCCCGTTGACCTCAATGGTCCCGGACTTGAGTTGGGCATACGTGACCTCACCATAGGACCTGGCAATACCGTTGGTATAATCATGGCCATAATCGATCACCTGAGTGACCAGATCCTCATCCGAGACCCCAGTAAAAGCCGCCATCTCGGCATTCAGAATGGGAATCGGCACCCCAAGGCCCACGGCCAGCGAACTGCCATAGCCGATAATTGAAACACCACGCAGCCACTTGTCTGACATCTGCTTGAGATCACCCTGGACCATCATGGTTCCTGCCGGCTTCCTGGGTACACCGCCTTCTGTGCGGGGAGCATTTGGATTGTGCTGAGTCCCGTGCCAGGTCACATAGCCAATGCCACCTCCCAGAAAAATTCGGGTGCCCATCCCGATGGTCCGATAATGGGGATCGTTGAGCAGCGGGCTCAGGGCACCGGCACTGCAGTAGTTGGCATTCCGGCAATTGGGTTTCAGCATGCCCATATAGGTATAAACGGTCTTATCTGAAAGATTCACCGCACAATTATAGTTTTGATACCCGTTGCGGGGATTACAAAGCAGGGCATAGGGCAGATCGGCCAGGGTGATCTCTTTTTTCATCTTTCTGGCCATATAGCAGTCGGTTCCATAGGCCTTGGCCTCAAGCAAAACCGAACGACCAGCCACCAGGTCCTCGATCACATGGCCACCTCCGTAGCGGAATTCACCCGGATACACCTTGTTCAGAGGATCGTCTTCCATGGGCTCGGTGGCGCCGATATAGGCATCGACCGCGGCCAGACCCGCGTATGCAGAGACCTTGTTCAGCCAGACCTTTGAGGCCTTGATGGTCGGGGTCATCTGACCAAAATTAAAAAACAGTCCAGAGGAACACATGGGCGAAAACGTTCCGGTGGTCACCACATCAACGCTCCGTGCAGCCTCTTCCGCTCCTTTGGCCCTGACGATATCAACCATCTCCTCAGCGGTCACAACCACGGCCTCGCCGGCCTTGATTCTGGCGTTAATCTCTTCATATGTTTTCTGAACCGCTTCTTTTCCCATACCCGAACAACCTCCTGAAATAATACTATTTCTACCAGCAATCACCCACCTGGCCCACGACCATCAAACACCCCCCTGGGGCTATTAAAAGGCCTGAAGCCACATGTTGCGCCGGCTTTTTTACAACTTGACAAGCTTTTTTCTTTCACCTAAAGTCCGAGAATTGTCAATGGGTAACATCGAGGAACGATTTTCCCACTCTCAAAATCGGACTGAATGATACCCGTGATCTCTGCCGATTACCCACTTTTTTCTCAGATTGACCTCAACTCCATCAAAAAAATCATAGACCCATGTCCACTCAAAAAGCACCTGATATCTCAACCGTCCGCGACCGGATCGACACCATCGACAACCAGATTCTGGCACTCCTCAAGGAGCGGATCAGTTGCGCCAAGGACATCGGTCAACTCAAGAATGAAAATAACCGGGCCAAATGGGACCCTCTGCGTGAACGCCAGATCTACCAGCGACTGACCGAACTCAATCAGGACACCTTTCCCGACCAGGCCCTGCGCTCGATCTTTCATGAGATCATAACGACCTGCCGGCTGTCACAAAAGAAGGCCACAGTCGCCTATTTAGGACCAGAGGCCACCTTCACCCACCTGGCCGGAGTCAAATACTTTGGTCAATCTGCCAACTACAAGCCGTTGGAATCCATCAGTGATGTCTTTTCCGAGGTGGAAAAGGGACGCACCGAATATGGCATCGTCCCGGTTGAAAACTCCATTGAGGGCGCCGTCTTCTCCACTTTGGACTCATTCATGAAATATAAGGCCAAGATATGCGGGGAGGTCCAGATGGAGATCAGCCACAATCTGGTCTGCCGATCAGGGAATATTGAGGACATCCAGACCGTGGCCTCTCATACCCAACCCCTGGCCCAGTGCCGGGAGTGGCTGCGTCACAACCTGCCTTCAGTCCCGACCCTGCCGGTTTTTTCCACCGGAGCAGCCGCTCAGATGGCAGCCAACAACCCCAATATCGGAGCCATTGCCTCATCCCTGGCCATCAAGACCTATGAATTACAGGTGGTGGTCAAGGGCATTGAGGACTACCGCGGCAACACCACACGCTTCCTGGTTCTTGGCCAGAAATCACCCAGCCCCAGCGGCGCAGACCGGACGTCCCTGCTCCTGGGACTCATGGATCGCCCCGGAGCCCTGAACACGGCGCTGACCGTACTCTCGGAAGAGGGCATCAACCTGGCCAAGATCGAATCGCGGCCCATCAAAGGCAAACACTGGAAGTACCTGTTCTTCCTCGATATGATGGGACACATCGAGGATGAGAAAATTAAACGCGGCTGCGAACGGCTGAAAGAACTCTGCTCATATTTTGACTGGCTGGGCTCATATCCTGCCTGCGAGGAGATTTCATCCGCCGATGCGTGACATCCGCCCCTGACATCCACCCCGCTGGCTCACGGCCAAATCATTTTCTAAAGTGTGCCCTTTAGGTTTGTCCAGTATGGTCTGACGAATCGAGGCGGCAATCGCCTGATCGCTGCCGCCTGCACGAATCATCTCCTTGAGGTCAGTCTCCCGATCGTGCAGGAGACAGGCCCGCAGACGTCCTTCTGAGGTCAGACGCAGACGATTGCAGCGGTCGCAGAAATGGTGGCTGATCGGACTGATAAACCCCACCTTGCCCCTCCTGCCATCGCTCATGACCAGATCATAGATCCGGGCCGGACCATCTATGCGACAGCCGGGTATCCGCTCCAGGGTCCCGATCCTGGCCAGGCGCTCACGCAGTTCCTGGGCTGAAATAAACCGATTCCTTTCCCAGCTGCTGCGCTCGCCCATGGGCATAAACTCGATAAAGCGGACCTGCAGAGGGCGTTCCACTGCCAGGTTGGCAAAGTCGGCCAATTCATCGTCATTGACATCCCGCATGGCCACTGCGTTCAGCTTGACCTGAAAGCCTCGCGCACAGGCCGCTTCAATCCCCTGCCAGACCTTGGCAAAACAATCCACCCCGGTAATCTTGGCAAACCGTTCGGGCTTCAGGGTATCAAGAGAGATATTCAGCTTGCGGATTCCTGCCTCATACAGGGCATCCACCTTGTCCTGGAGCAATACCCCATTGGTGGTCAGACGAATATCATCCAGCCCTGGAATGGCAGACAAGTCACCAATAAAACCCATCACTCCTGGCCGGACCAGAGGTTCTCCGCCGGTCAGACGCAGCTTGTTCATCCCCATGGACACGGCCACGCGCACAATGCGCAGCAGTTCATCGTAGCTTAAAAGATCGATCCTGGGCAATCCCTCCACATCATTTTCCACGCCCTGGGGCATGCAATAGCGACAACGCAGATTACAACGATCGGTGAGAGAGAGTCGAAGATAAGAAATGGTTCGTGAAAACTGATCGACCAGTTCTGGCGAGGTGACCGGGACAGCTGATTCCAGAGGTGACATGATCTGATTCATGGGTATGAGATGATTCAATGAGGATGATTGACTTTCGTTTGGGCCACAGATATAGTGCCTTTTTTACTCCTATCCCCTGGCGCTGACAATGACTATTCGTCCACATTTACCAAAAAACTCCCCTGGATCATGATAACCCTTGGTATTGAAAGCTCTTGCGATGACACTGCCGCAGCTGTTCTGCAAGACAATGACACCTTGCTGGCCAGCGTCCTCAGCAGCCAGGACGAGATCCATAGTCCCTTTGGCGGAGTGGTGCCGGAACTTGCCTCGCGCCGCCATCTGGAGGCCATCGTCCCCATGGTCCAGATTGCCCTGGAGCGTGCCCAAAAGACTTTTGACGACATAGACCTGATTGCGGTGACTCAGGGGCCGGGATTGATCGGTTCCCTTCTGGTGGGTTTTTCTTTTGCCAAGGCATTGTCCACGGCCCGTGACATTCCGCTGGTCGGGGTTGATCATATGGCCGGTCATATCCTCGCAGCTCAGCTGGAGGATGACAAACCGCCCTTCCCCGCCATTGCCCTGATCGTCTCAGGGGGCAGCAGTTCTATCTATCTTGCCCGAGATGAGCAGACATTCACCCTGCTTGGCCGGACCCGGGATGACGCGGCCGGAGAGGCCTTTGACAAGGTCGCCAAACTCCTTGACCTGGGCTATCCCGGCGGGCCACGCATCTCCCGGGAGGCCATGGCCGGTAACCCAACGGCCATCCAGTTTCCACGAGCCTGGCTGGAAGACGATTCCCTTGATTTCAGTTTCTCCGGCCTGAAAACCGCAGTCCTGAACCATTGCCAGCGAGAAAGCCAACGCCTTCAACCGCTGGCCGTTTCCGATATCTGTGCCTCCTTCCAGGAGGCGGTCATCGAGGTCCTGGTCAAAAAGACCCTGACCGCCGCAACAGCGCATGGTATTGAAACCGTTGTATTGGGTGGTGGTGTATCAGCCAATCTCAGGCTTCGCGAGGCCATGTCCCTGGCCTGTCAACAGACCGGCAGAAAACTCTTT
>CALENA010000169.1 GCA_937910875.1 uncultured Desulfobulbaceae bacterium
AGGGCAAGGCCATAGATTTTCACCTGACTCGGACAGATCTGTCCGACTGCACTCTTGCCGATTTTACCGGGAAAAAGATTGTTCTCAATATATTCCCCAGTATCGATACCGGCGTCTGTGCCGCCTCGGTCCGTCGTTTCAACCAGGATGCGGCCGGATTGGCAGATACCGTGGTCCTCTGTGTCTCGGCTGACCTGCCTTTTGCCCACCATCGCTTTTGTGAAGTGGAGGGGCTGGCAAACGTGGTCTCGCTTTCGACCTTTCGCTCCCCGGAGTTTGGCCAGGATTACGGGGTGACCATCAGCTCCGGTCCGCTGACCGGTCTTCTGGCCCGGGCGATTGTCATCATAGATGCCAACGGTCAGGTGCAATATACCGAACAGGTCCCTGAGATTACCCAGGAGCCTGATTATGATGCAGCATTAAAGGCCCTGTAATGGACTGACCCTGCCGTTTATCCGAAAGTACATCGGAGACCATGACAGGCTATGCCTGAGTAACGAAATTTCATGGTTGGTTGTGGCTGGCCGTTTTGGTCCAGCCATGCTGGTCAAAAATTGGTTCGAAGAGCAAAGAAGTGTTGGCCGGAATCCTTATTGCTTGGATTTCGGCCATTTTTGTAGGCGCGGTGAAACTCTGCCTATCCTGGTCAGGCCTTCATCAGTTCGATGGCGGCATTGATAATTGACGGCGAGTCCAGGCGACTGGCGCGCCAGAGAATTTCCTGCGGACCGTGCTCGATGAAATGATCGGGATGGGCCAGGATCTTTGTCTTAATCCCATACAGATTCCGTTGGGCCAGAAGCTCAAGGATGGCGCTGCCAAAACCTCCCTGGCCGGCATTGTCTTCGATGGTGATCACCCGGCCGATCCGTTCTGCCCATTCACAGATCAAGTCTGCGTCCAGGGGTTTGATAAAGCGGGGATTGATCACTGCGGCGTTGATGCCGATCTTGCTCAGGCCCTCAGCAGCACGCAGGGCCGGGTGGACCCGGTTGCCCACTGGCAGCAAGAGAAGATCATCCCCCTCGCGCAGGACTTCCCCCTGGCCGATGACCAGCTTCTGCAGGCTTGCGTCGCGTTTGACTCCCTCGCCTGAGCCGCGTGGATAGCGGATAGCCGACGGCCCTTTGATAAGACTGGCGCTGTAGAGCATGTGCTGCAGCTCATTCTCGTCCTTGGGGGCCATGTAGACGAGATTGGGAATATATCTGAGAAAGGAGATGTCGAAGACCCCATGGTGGGTGGGGCCGTCATCGCCCACCACTCCGCCCCGATCAATGGCCAGGGTGACGGGCAGGTTCTGGAGACAGACGTCGTGGATGATCTGATCCATGGCCCTCTGGAAAAACGAGGAGTAGATGGCCACCACCGGATGAAAGCCCTCCAGGGCCAGACCTGCGGCAAAGGTCACTGCATGCTGCTCGGCGATTCCCACATCAAAGAAGCGTTCAGGGAATTCCTCGGCAAAGGAGTCGAGGCCGGTCCCGGCGGGCATGGCCGCTGAGATACCGACAATATTCGGGTTGCTGCGCGCCATCTTCTTCATGGTCTCACCAAAGACCTTTGTGTAGCTGATCGCGCCGTTTGATGGCCTGGGAGTGCCGGTCCTGATATCAAAGGGACCCACGCCGTGATAGTTGCCCGGATTGTCTTCGGCTGGTTTATATCCCTTGCCCTTGGTGGTGATGACATGGACCAGGATCGGACCGTCGAGGTTGTCCCGGACGTTTTCCAGGGTAGGCAGCAGATCATCGAGATCATGGCCGAGAATCGGGCCCACATAGTTGAATTTCAGGGCCTCAAAAAGCATTCCTGGCGTAAAAAAACTCTTGAAGTTTTCTTCGCTCCTCTTGAGAACGCTGAGGATGTTTTCACCAATGCCGGGCAGCTCGTGCAGCCGGTCGGCGATATGGTTGCGCAGGCGGCTGACGGTCTTGCCGGTCAGCTTGCGGCTCAGGAAACTGGAGAGGGCGCCGACATTTTCCGAGATTGACATCTCGTTGTCGTTGAGGATGACGATCAGGTCACGATCCAGGTGTCCAGCCTGATTTAGGGCCTCAAAGGCCATGCCGGCGGTCATGGAACCGTCTCCGATCACAGCGATGATCTTCCGTTTGTCGTTGTTGATCTCCTTGCCACAGCTCATGCCCAGGGCCGCCGAGAGCGAGGTCGAGGAATGGCCGGTCTCCAGGGTATCGTAAGGGCTTTCCTTGAACTTGGGAAAACCGCTTAATCCCTTGTACTGACGCAGGGTCCGGAATTTTTCCTGACGGCCGGTCAGCAGTTTGTGGGCATATGATTGGTGTCCCACATCCCAGATCAGTTTGTCTTCCGGGGTATTAAAGACCTTGTGCAGGGCAATAGTCAGCTCGACCACACCCAGACTCGGGGCCAGATGGCCACCGGTCTCGGCCACGGTGTTGATAATGGTCTCGCGGATATCCCGGGCGATGACCTTGAGTTGAGGAATGCTCAAGGACCGCAGGTCCTTGGGCGAGAGGATATCCTTGAGGCGGGGCGAGGCCGTGGTCGTGATGTCTGGGGTAGGGGTCAGCATGGATTAAATGGGGTCTCAGTGCGAACGGGTTTCGATGTAGCGGGCCAACCCGCGCAATGGTTCGGCCTTCTGGTCGAAGCTGTTCAGGGCCGTCAGGGCTGCCTGGACGGCCTCGCGGGCCTTGTTTCGGGTTTCGTCGATTCCAAAAAAAGCAGGATAGGTGGCCTTGCCACGCTGGGCGTCACTGCCGGCAGCCTTGCCCAGCTGATCCGTGGTTGCCGTGGCGTTAAGCAGGTCGTCGACGATCTGAAAGGCCAGGCCGATCTGGCGGCCGTAGCTGTCCAGGGCCTGAAGTTGGTGCTGGTCGGCTCCGGCACCCAAGGCCCCGGCCAGGACAGAGGCCTTGATCAGGGCCCCGGTCTTGCTCCGGTGGATGGCGCGCA
>CALENA010000170.1 GCA_937910875.1 uncultured Desulfobulbaceae bacterium
TTTTTTCGCATGCCTTGATCTTGACCAAAATTGCTCATTTATGGACAGACACTGGCTAAGGGATCTGGGGTCAGAAAACGAAGGTGGTGCTACACGTTCGGGGAGTCTGTGTGGGGGAAATATTCTGGGATCTACGGTGAACAGCTTGATCGAGGTCAGGTTTTGGTCGGATCTGACCCGGCAGACAATTCGCAGCGACCCCAGGGAGCGAGGACGTCTGCAGGGTCAGATCCGACCAAAACCCCGGCGGACAGCCAATCAGGCAAGTTGGGGGTAACGGGCCTTGACCTCGGCGGCCAAGGGAATCATGACCTCGCGCATGGAAGGCTCAGCCGCGGGCGAACAGCGCAGCCGGAAGATATGCAGCCACTCGGCCAGATTGCAGTAGACGATGATTTCAGTCTTGCAGGAATTGGGGAGCACGGTGCGGGCGGCCTGCGGAGTAGAGGTCTCCAGCAGTTGCAGATAGATCTGCTCGGTCCGCTCCATGGCCTCACGCCAGAGGGCGTATTCGGGCGTTCCTTCAGCATAGAACATGGGTTTGACAAAGGTCACCTGATTGCCGAATTTGTCCTGGCTGTACCGGCAGTACCGCTGGCTCTCCTGCAGAAAGGAACAGGGGCGATGACGAACAAGTTCATGGGTCACGGCCCGGTTAATAATAAACTTGACCCCCACAAAACGATGTCTGGCCAAAAGCTGCGGTTCCAGGCGTTCCACCTCGGTTAGAGTCAGTTTGGTGACGCTGATCCCGGCAGTCAACTCAGGCGCTGGAGCGGACCAGACACCTTGAAAGAGATAGGGGTGGGCCCCTGCCTGAAAATCGACCATGGCCCGGACCAGAGGGATGGTCCCGGCCCGCTGAGACATCTCCCGAAAGGCACGGATCGAACCCGTCACCAGGAGACCATCAGCCACTCGATCAATAAAAAGGTAGCGCGGCTCACAGGCCAGCAGCCGGGCAATCTGTTCCTCGCTGCAGCCAGTCACCCGCAAGGTCACCACGGCCATCTCAAGCACAGAGTTATGCCCATGCTCAGCAATCTTAGTCACAAAAGGGAGGGCGGAATCGCGGCTGATCTTTTCTTCACTCTTGTAGCAGATCCGCCCGCAGGCCTCGAGACGGATCACCAGTGAGGCCTGATCCAGGTCATCCTGTATCTGATAGGATGGCTCAACTATATGCATCTTC
>CALENA010000171.1 GCA_937910875.1 uncultured Desulfobulbaceae bacterium
ATCAAAATAAAGAAGCCCGGCCATCAACATGCTGTGATTGAGGCCGGGCTACAATTTTGCCCCCTTATCATCACCACCATCTGGCGGGAGAACAAGGGCTATATGAGGGAATCAGGCTACGGGATAGACACTGACCCGTTTTTTATTCTTGCCAAAATCCTCAAAGGTTACAATCCCATCAACCGTGGCAAACAATGTATAATCGCGACCACAACCAACATTCGTTCCCGGATGAATCACCGTGCCAAGCTGGCGCACCAGGATATTTCCTGAACGGACAACCTGTCCACCGAATTTTTTCACTCCACGCCGCTGGCCGCCACTGTCACGACCATTCCTGGAACTACCACCCGCTTTTTTATGAGCCATCTTCTATTCCTCCAGGCCGCGTCCCCAGTGCTACCGGGAATCAGGCCGCATATTGAGTTTTGCTCCAGCGCCGATTCAGGCGCTGACTTCCTGGATCTGCAGGGCGGTGTAGAGCTGCCGATGGCCGTTCTTTACCTTGTACCCTTTGCGTTTTTTCTTCTTGAACACCAGTACTTTCTTGGCCTTGCCCTGCTCTGAAATCTTGGCTACAACCTTGGCATTCTCAAGAACCGGCTGACCGACTTGAATATTCTCACCGTCGACCACCATCAGCACATCACTCAGCTCAATGGTATCACCGACATTCCCTTCAATTTTTTCAACCCGCAGTTGATCACCACTGCTGACCTGATACTGCTTTCCACCGGTACGTACGATCGCATACATTATTATCTTCCTCTTCAAACAAAATCAGCTAGATATATTGAAGCCCTTTCAGGCACCTTCAATTCCGCAAAGAATTTATGATTTGACAACTTTTGACCATAAAAGTCAACACATTTTCACCCGTCATAATAACAAATCGTAACTGTCCAGCAGCACCCCATCCGGAGTCTCGCAAGCTCGCTTACCTGCTTCGGCATTGGCCTGCTCATGTACTGATCAGTACACTTCGCAGACCTCTTTCGCGCATCTGCGGCAGTTACGGTTCCGGGCTAACCGCCTGTTTCCGTTATTAAGCTGGATGGTTACAACAAATCAACAACCGGAACAGAACCGGACAGGTAATGCAGGGCTCAGACCTGGAACATCAATACCCCAGGCGAATCTTTTCTTTAACCTGACGGATGGCACAGGCCTGACTGAACGCCTTGTTCTTTCCATGCCTGGAAATGGAGACCGAAGTCTTGCCCTGACGCCCTGCGGGAGTCACCCAACTCACCTCATAGCGGTTTTTTTCCTCATTCAGCCGGACCCCAACCACGCCAGTTCCGGAGTGGCCCACCGTCACGATGTGCTTGTTGGTCCTGAGTTTTCCCAGTTGGCGCTCCGTATTATCACGCCAGGCAATGGCCGACAGCAGGCTCGAATATCGTCCCCCGCATTTTCGATCCGAAAAAAATTTCGAATGGGTCTTTCCCTCAAAACGGACCCTGACATACCAGCCATGGGTGCGCTTGAGTTCCTGGTCAATCCGGGCAATATCTTTATGCTTATCAAGAACAGTTTTCTTTTTAAACGGTTCGTCCATTTCAATTCAAAAGAGTTGATCCCCGGGACAGGGCATGATTAATAGAGTAAGATCGGAAGAATGGCACAGACAGCCCACCGACAACAGGGGCCGTCAGTTTGTAAAATGGCTACTTAGTGCGTCTGTTAGGAACTGTCAACATTTTTTCACCCTTTGGCCTGCAAAGAGCCTCTCACTCCTCCACCAGATCAAGACATCATGGACAACAAAGGCCCCAGCCCTCAACCTCATCCCATTGAAAATACCACCCCATCTGTCAAATCATTATTTGCCGGACTCCACCAGACCATTCAAGCCCTGCGCGGACCAGAAGGCTGCCCCTGGGATCAGAAACAGACCTGCGCCAGCCTTAAAAAATATTTGCGCGAAGAGATGGATGAACTCATCGAGGCCATTGATCATGAAAACCACCCCAATCTCTGTGAAGAAATTGGAGATCTGCTCTTTCTCTTGATTCTGGCCGCAGAGATCAACCACAAGGCCAACCGATTTTCTCTGGTCGATGTCATCTCCGGCATAAACGCCAAAATGGTCCGTCGCCATCCCCATGTATTCGGCGACAGCAGATGCACGGACGAAGCCGCCCTCAAAAAGCAATGGGAGGCCATCAAATCACAGGAAAAACGTGGAAAAACAATTTGACATCAATCACAAGGCATAGTAAATTAATTCTCTTTTATAAATCGAGAAACAGACAGGTGTCTGTCTCTTGCCATCGCAGTTGGATAACTGCTGGATCCTTCGGCCAGTCTACATTGCAACCGGAGCCCTCTTCGCCCCTCTCAAGGGGCCAAACATGGATCATTTGATCCAGAAACCATGCGTCCACGAGGAGGAACACATGAGAAGGTATGAAACGATCTACATCCTTCGCCCAAATCTGAGCGAAAATGAGATCAGCACCATCATTGACAACACCACGGCCATTCTGACCAGTAATGGCGGCGCCATCATTCAACTTGACAAATGGGGCATGCGCAAGCTTGCCTACGAAATCAAGAAAGAGACCCTCGGGTACTACGTCTATTGCGACTATGCAACCAATCCGGCCGAAGGCGCCGAGATGGAGCGGAAGTTCAGAATTGATGATGCCGTCCTCAAGTATATGACCATCAAACTCAACGATGATATCAGCAGTGACGAGGTCACGACCGCCATCTCCGACATCGAAACCCGTAAAGCTGCCAGATCCGCTGCCTTGAGTAACGATGATGACGATACAGCTGACAACGACGGTGATGACGACACCGAGACAGATTCAGACGACGAATAAGCCCCCACACACCGGGTTTTCATAATTTACAAGGAGCATCACATGCCAGCGCCGAAAAAAAGAACATTCCAGAGAGCACGGGTCTGTCGCTACTGCACCACCGACAAAGACCAGATTATTGATTATAAAGACACCAAGCAGTTACGCTATTTCATCTCTGAACGGGGCAAAATCATGCCGCGTCGGATCTCTGGCACCTGCGCGACCCATCAGCGTCAGTTGTGCGAGGCCATTAAGCGGGCTCGGCAGATCGCATTATTGCCTTACTCCGGAGTGAACTTACGCTAACAGAGACTGATTTGGGAGCAGTTACACAGTGAACCAGGTTGCTGAACAACCTTACGGCATCATGATCGTCGCCAAGATTGTTCTGATTGCCTGTGCAATTCTTATCCCTGCGGTTCTGGGCCCCGCCTTTGGCTGGATCCATATCCTGCTCCCGCTTCTGGTCTTTTATTACCTCTGTCACTTTGATAGAGTGAAAGGCGGGCGTTATGTCCTGCACGGAACACTATTGGCCCTGATTGTGGCCGTGTTCAGCGGAATCATTGGGCCAGCCCTTTTTTCACTGACTCTGATTCCGGCCGGCTATACCCTGGCAGGATCAACGGCTCGGGATGAGAGCCCGGCTCTTGCCGGATTCAGAACCGCTCTGATCCTTGGAAGTACCTGGTTTATTTATGCCGCTGTTTTAGGAATGGCCCACGGGACCCATCCTTACACAGTCTATCTGGCCTCTCTTGATCAGGGTTTTGACGATATTCTCAAGCAGTACCGGGCCAACGGATCTGTCCCTGTGGAGACGCTTTACCTCCTGGAACAGACTTTTTTACAGCTCAAACAATTGCTGCCACGGCTGATGCCGTCGTTGCTGATTGGTCTGACCCTGTTTACAGCCTGGACAATTATGGTCCTTGGCAACCAATTCCTGTTCAAGGCATCTGGAGTTTCGCCCTGGCCCAATTATAAATACTGGCAAATCCCGGACAGACTTGTCTGGCTGATGATCTCCGGGGCGCTGCTGGCCATGATCCCGATAGATCCGGCACGAACCATAGGCCTGAACATCCTGGTCGTTGGAAGTGTCATTTATTGTTTTCAAGGCCTGGCTGTCCTTCTGTTTCTCTTTCAGAAATGGAAGGTCCCGGTCATGATGCGAATAGTTCTGATCACGATCATCGCCCTGCAGTCGCTGGGCACGGTTGTTCTGGCCGGAATCGGAATTGCTGATATCTGGTTTGACCTGCGCAAACTGCAAACGCCCAAAAAACCTGACACCACAGAGATAACTTAGAGGGCTTATCCCTCTGCCTGAACATACATCAAGGAGTAAACAATGGAACTCATCCTCAAGGAAACCCTCGACAACCTTGGCCAGGAAGGCCAGATCGTCCAGGTCAAAGACGGTTACGGACGCAATTACCTGCTCCCTCGGGGTAAGGCTGTTCTGGCATCCCCAGCTAATCTTGCCATCTTCGAACGCAATCAGGCCGCCATTCAGGCCCGTATCGAAGGCAAGAAGATAGTCGCTGAGCAGTTGGCCAAGAAACTGACCGGAATCACCATCACCATTAATCAACTTGCCGGCAATGACGAGCGGTTGTTTGGCTCTGTTACCAGTGCTGATCTGTCAGAAAAACTGGCTGAGCTCAACATCATTGTTGACCGCAAAAATATCCTCCTGTCTGAACCCATCAAGACCCTGGGTGATTTCACGGTCCCGGTCAAAGTTGGTTTTCAAATGACCACGGATATCCAGGTTTCAGTCACTCCGCTGACTCAGACTCAGGAAGCGTAATACTTGCAGCAAACCGTCTGAGCGGTTACCTTGTCTGAGACTTGGGAACCGCAAGCGTTACCCATGGATCACAGCACCACTCCCAGGTGCTGTGATCCATTTCGCATTTCAGTCACCCTTCTCTTTTTTTCATGAGGAGTAGAGTCTGTTGCGCCAAGAGAGATCTGTTGACGTTCGGCAGGTGTTGTTTGACCCAAGCCGCTTTTCCCCCATGGACCCCCGGTGAGGACAACGAGATAAATGACAGACATCCTCTCCTATTCTTCTGCCCCCCTGGGTGGCGGCAAAATCCCCCCACAAAATCTTGAAGCCGAGCAATCGGTCCTGGGTACAATCCTCCTCAAAGATGACTCTCTGACCTCTGTCCTGGAACTGATCGATAGTTCAGATTTCTATCGGGATGGTCATAAACTGATCTTTGAGGCCATGTTGCGCCTTTTTGAGCGCAGCGAGCCCCAGGACCTGGTCACTGTCACCAACGAACTTCACAATCAGAACCAGCTGGAAAAAGCCGGTGGTGCCTCATATCTTGCAACCCTCACCTCCATTGTTCCCGCCACGGCCAATCTGATTTACTATGCCCGAATCATTCGTCAGAAATCGGTCCTGCGCCAGCTGATCCGAGTCAACAGTGAGATTGCTGAACGCTGCTATCATGAGCAGGGAGACATCGATCTGCTGGTGGATGAGGCCGAACAGGCTATCTTTGATATTGCCCACAGCCGCAGTTCCCAGACCTTTACCGAACTGAGCCGCATCATTCCCGCGGCCTTTGAAACCGTAGAGAAGCTCTATAAACGCAAAGAACTGATCACCGGTGTTCCCAGCGGCTACGCCGAGATCGACAAGATGACCGCCGGCCTCCAGCCCTCAGACCTGATCATCCTTGCGGCCCGACCTTCCATGGGCAAGACGGCCTTTGCCATGAACATTGCCCAGCACGCTGCCCTGATCGACCGGGTCAGCGTCGGCATCTTCAGTCTGGAGATGTCCCGCGAGCAACTGGCCATGCGTCTGCTCTCTTCCGTGGGACGCATCGACTCCCAGCGCATTCGAACCGGCCGCCTCCATACCGAGGATTGGCCCAAACTGACCCGCGCCGTGGGCATGCTCTCCGAAGCCCCGATCTTTATCGACGATACAGCCGGACTCTCAGTCCTTGAAATGCGGGCCAAGGTCAGACGCCTGGCGGCCAAGACCAATCTGGGCTTGATCATCGTCGATTATCTCCAGTTGATGCAGGGGCGGAACACCATAGAAAACAGGACCCAGGAGATCAGTGAGATCTCTCGTTCCCTCAAGGCCATGGCCAAAGAGCTGCATGTGCCGGTTCTGGCCCTGTCCCAGCTCAATCGCAGCCTGGAGAGCCGGACCGACAAGCGGCCGATGATGTCTGATTTACGCGAGTCTGGAGCCATTGAGCAGGATGCCGATGTCATCTGCTTCATCTATCGGGACGAGGTCTACAACAAGGCAGAAGACAACCCCGAGCGCGGTCTTGCCGAAATCATTATCGGCAAGCAGCGCAACGGTCCAACCGGAACGGCCAAGCTCACCTTCCTCAAGGAATTCACTTTATTTGAAAATTTGAGTTTTTATGATGATTCAGACTATCCGTCTGCCTGATCTGCTCATTCAATTCACCCCTACCGCCCAACCATCTTTGATTGCCAACGGAACTTCAGAAGGTTTATTCCATGTCAACACCCACTCTCTCACCCTCCAGATATCAGTTTGATGAAATTGAAGCCAAGTGGCAGCAGCACTGGCTGACAAATAAGAGTTACAAGGCCGGCGAAGATGACCCGCGGCCCAAGTATTATGTCCTGGAGATGTTCCCGTACCCGTCAGGCCGCATTCACATGGGCCATGTGCGCAATTACTCCATCGGGGATGTGGTGGCGCGATACAAACGGATGCGCGGCTTCAATGTCCTTCACCCCATGGGTTGGGACGCCTTTGGTCTACCGGCCGAGAATGCGGCCCAGAAAAACAATCTGCCTCCGGCCAGCTGGACCTTTGACAATATCGCCTACATGCGGACCCAACTCCGCCGCCTGGGACTTTCCTACGACTGGGATCGGGAAATCGCCACCTGTCATCCCGGCTATTACCGCTGGGAACAGCAGCTTTTTATCGAGATGTACCAGAAGGACCTGATCTACCAGAAGACCACCACTGTCAACTGGTGCAACTCCTGCCAGACAGTCCTGGCTAACGAGCAGGTGATCGAAGGGGCCTGCTGGCGCTGCGACGAACTGGTTGAGCCGCGCAAGATGAAGGGCTGGTTTTTCCGCATCACCAGCTACGCCGAAGAACTGCTGTCAGGTCTTGAGACCCTCACGGGCTGGCCTGAGAAAGTGGCCATCATGCAGCGCAACTGGATCGGCAAGTCCACCGGTCTCAACTGCACCTTCCAGGTCGACGGCCTGGATGAACAGATTTCCATCTTCACTACCCGCCCTGACACCATCTTCGGGGTGACCTTCATGTCCATAGCCCCGGAGCACCCCCTGCTGGCCAAACTGCTTGCAGGAACTCCGCAGGAGAGCGCGGTCACGGCCTTTGCCCAGCAGATCATCATCGAAAAACAGCAGCAGAAGCCCACGGACGAAGTCGAGAAAAAGGGCATCTTCACCGGCCGTTACTGTATCAACCCCTTTAACGGCGACAAGGTCCCGGTCTACGTGGCCAATTTTGTACTCATGGAATATGGGACCGGAGCGGTCATGGCCGTACCCGCCCATGACCAGCGTGATTTTGAATTTGCCCGGCAATACAAGCTTCCCATCAAACCGGTGGTCATCCCCGGCGGAATGGATCTTGACGGCAGCACCATGACCGAGGCCTGCACAGAGGCCGGTCTGCTCACCGATTCCGGCGCCTTCAGCGGAATGGAATCCGAAGCCGCCAAGCAGGCCATCATCGATCATGCCGCTCAACAGAAGACAGGACATGGCCAGACCACCTTCCGTCTCCGCGACTGGGGTATCTCCCGCCAGCGTTACTGGGGGGCTCCGATCCCGATGATCCATTGCGATCATTGCGGGGTTCAGCCGGTGCCGTTCTCACAGTTACCAGTGCTTTTGCCAGCCGATCAGGACGGGGCCGTGGGCCAATGCGCCCCCTTGCACCAGCGACCCTCTTTTATCGAAACAAAGTGCCCGGTCTGTGCAGGTCCAGCCCGCCGCGAGACCGACACCATGGACACCTTTGTGGAATCGTCCTGGTATTTTGCCCGCTACACCAGCCCACGGGAGGAGAGCGCACCGCTTGATCGGGCCAAGGCCGCTCACTGGCTGGCGGTTGACCAGTACATCGGCGGGGTGGAACACGCCATCCTCCACCTCCTCTATTCCCGTTTCTTCACCAAGGTCCTGCGTGATCTGGGGTATCTTACCATTGACGAGCCCTTCACCAACCTCCTGACCCAGGGCATGGTCATCAAGGATGGCTCAAAGATGTCCAAGTCCAAGGGCAACGTGGTTGACCCCAACGACCTGATCCAGCAATACGGTGCTGACACCACCCGCCTGTTCAGCCTCTTTGCCGCACCGCCCGAAAAAGATCTGGAGTGGAACGCCCAGGGCGTTGAAGGCTCCTTCCGTTTTCTGAACCGGATTCATCGCTATGTGATGACCAATCTGGGCATCATCCTGGCCCATAAGGACATCAATGAGGCGTCCATGAACGATTCCGGACGCAATCTGCACCGCAAGACCCATCAGACCATCCGTCGGGTCACTGAAAATATCGAAAACAACTTTCATTTCAATACCGCCATCAGCGGGGTCATGGAACTGTTCAACACCCTTTCATCTCTCACGGGTGAAGAGGCAGTCGAGCCGGTGGACTCAGCCCTGATCCACGAAGCCTGCGAGACCATCCTCCTTTTGCTCTCCCCCATGGTGCCCCATTTTACCGCAGAACTCTGGCAGCAAATGGGCAAGCAGACCACCATTGACCAGGAATCATGGCCGGAATTTGACGAAGAAGCTGCCCGTGATGACGAGGTCACCGTGGTTTTGCAGGTCAACGGCAAGGTGCGCTCCCGTATCCTGGTTCCGGCCGATCAGAGCGAAGAGACGATCAGGGAGATGGCCCTGATCGATACCAATGTCCAGAAATTCATCGATGGTAAGACCGTGCGTAAGATCATTGTGATCAAAAACAAACTGGTCAACATCGTCGTCTGAGCACCCACCAGGAGCGTTCCATGAATCCAGCAGGCCGAATCCTGATCCTTGTTCTTGCCCTTGTGTCGCTGCCGATTGCCTGCGGATATCACAATCCTTATGTCTATTCAGGTCCGGCTCAGACACTGCAGATCAGCCCCTGGGACAACCGGACCAGCGATCTTGATCTCGGCATACGACTCTCACGTTCCCTGCGCCACTGGTTTCAAAAAACAGCAGCCATCCAGACAGTGCCAGAGCGGGGAACGGCCAACCTGGTCCTGGCAGGCGAGATCATCAGCATTGCCCGGCCGACGCTCACTTCGGCCGCGACTGGAATCACCAGCGAGGTCAAGGTCATTCTCACCGTCCGCTATGTCCTCAAGGACCAGAACAGCAATGAACTGCTGCTCGAGGTTCCGTCTGAGACCTGGACCGAATCATACTTTGTGGGCAGCAACAGCGCCCAGACTTCAGGAAACGAATCCGCGGCCCTTGACCTGATTATTGACGACATCTCTGAAAAGATCTACCTGAACACCCTCACCCTGCTCCGTCGCCGTTCATCCTGAAGGGGATGGGTCTGCCTGTTCCGGTTCTGACGACTTATTCGGGCCGGCAAAGAGCTGTTCGATTTCTGGGACATGCTGACTGCGACAAAAGATCGTTACCCGATCACCGACCTCAAAGCGGGAATGGCTGGTGGCATCGAAGAATTCACTGCCCCGCCGGATTGAGAGCACGCCCGTACTCTGATGCATCCGGATCTCGCTCACCTCCCGACTGGCCGCCTGACTGCCATCCTCAACCTGCAACTCCATGATCTTGACATCACCCTCTCCCCTGAGAAGCATGCCATCCCGTAAGGTCTGGTCGTGCTGTTTTCGCATCAGGCCCAACTGGTAGGCCTTGAGTATCTCACTGCGGCTGATCAGCCCCACCAGACGGGTTTCGTCATCGCGCTCAACCACCGGCAAGCGTGCCAGATCCCTGGGGGTCATCTTGCGGATGGCCATGAATATCGGCTCGTCCGTATAGGCGCTGATCACCTCTTTGGTGGCCACATCCCCAACCTTGATGTCCTTGAGGCTCACCTCCCCTGTTCCGGTTTCTTCCAGTTCCTGAAGCGTACGGTGAATATCCTGCATGGAAACCATGCCGGACAGCCGCCCTGCCCCGTCCACCACGGGAAACCCCTGATACCTTGTCTCCTGAAACAGGGCAAAGAGACTGGCCAGCGAGTCATCGCTGCAAACCGTCACCGGACGCTTGTTCATGACCTCCTCTACCCGGACCCCTTGCATGATATCCAGATCATGTCCCTGGTCAAAGTGGATACCGCGTCGAGTCAGACGAATGGTGTAAATGGAATCCCGATGAAGGATCTGGGCCAGGCCGGAGGCAGTCATACAGGCGGCCATGAGTGGCAGAATCATCTGATAATCGTTGCTCATCTCAAAGACGATCAACATGGCCGTGAGCGGTGCCCGACCCGCAGCCGCAAAGACCGCAGCCATCCCCACCAGGGCATAGGCACCGATGGACACCGGAAAACCAGGTGACAACCAGGCAATAAAATGACCAAAGGCTCCACCGAGCATGGCGCCGGTAAACAGGGACGGGGCAAAGACACCACCGGAATTGCCCGACCCCAGGGTCAGAGAGGTCGCCAGGGGTTTGAGCACGACCAGCAAAAGAAGCAGTGCAAATGGGGCCTTTCCCTGAATGACCAGCTCGATAAAGGCAAAACCCGCGCCGTAGACATGGGGAATATATTCCTGAACCGGCAGACCGAGCCCAGCCTCAGAAGGAGAGACCGTCAGGAGAACGGCCAGATAGGGATATCCCCAGGCCAGGAGACCAAGGAGAAGCGCACCCAGGGCCGGCTTCAGAAAAGGCGGCATACTGAGCCGGGCAAACGATCGCTCGCTCAGATCAAGCAGTCGGATGAAATAGATTCCGGTCAAGGCCGCCAGGAGGCCCAGGATGGTGTAAAAGAGAATTTCCCAGGGGGAGTTCAGGGCATAGGCAGGAACGGCAAAGGCCGGGCGGGCCCCGAGAAAGATCCGGCTGACGATGCTGGCGCTGACTGCAGCCAGAACCACATTGCCAAAGACAGCCACCTGCAGGCCGGTGGATAATATCTCTATGGCAAAGACGATCCCGGCCAGAGGGGCATTAAAGGTCGCGGCAATGCCGGCCGCAGCTCCGCAGGCCACCAGGTTTTTGATCCCCTCATCAGAGAGTTTCAGCCACTGACCGGCAGTGGACCCCAGGGTGGCACCCACCTGGACGATCGGCCCCTCGCGTCCGGCTGAGCCACCGGAACCGATACACAGTGCACTGGCCATGATCTTGGCCACAGCCACTCGCGGTCGAATTCTGCCGCCCCTGAGAACCAGGGCCTGCATGACCTCAGGCACACCATGTCCCTTGGCCTCACCGGCGAACCAGACAATGATCGGCCCACCCAGTATTGCACCAAGGACCGGCAGGATCACCAGCCACCATCGGCCAAGTTCCGGCAGGCCACCGGCCAAGCTCACATACAGCAGGGCCTGAATCCAGGCGATGAGCTTGATAAAGAGCACCGCAGCCAGACCAGTAGCCGCCCCGACCAGGAGCGAGAAGAGGATAAGAGTTATCCCCCCTCTCCTGAAAAAACGCTCATTCATGATGGCAAAGAGATTCATAGGCCCTGAGCTGAACAATTTTCGGTTGACCGCATCACGTCAGGCACCTCTCCACCTGCACTCATCAACGCCTGGGTCGTCGCCCCTTACCCGGTTTTTTTCTTTCAACGACAAAGGTCTCGGTTTTGATCTGGACAGTTCCCTTGGGCGCAGGGATCAGCAGTTCTTCCGGAGCCACGGCACACGGCAGGCTCTCACCGATAAATTCTTCAATATCCGGCAGATAAAAACCGCCCGATTCATCGGCAAAGCTGATGGAGATTCCAGCCTTTCCGGCCCGACCCGTCCGTCCGATACGATGAACATAATCCTCCGGCTCATAAGGGAGGGTATAATTCACCACATGGCTGATCCCATCGATGTGAATTCCACGGCCGGCCACGTCTGTGGCCACCAGTATCCGCACTCGCCCCTCACGAAAAGACTCAAGACGGGCACTCCGCTTCTGCTGCGGCACGTCGCCACTCAAGAGGACGCAATCGATACCATTGCGACGCAACCGCTCACTCAGACGCCGGGCCTCATTCTTCATGTTGGTAAAAACCATGATTCGCTCGAACTCACCGCTCTGAATCAGATTATAAAGGACATAGTATTTTTCAGCGGTGGTGGTCATATAGACGATCTGTTCAACAGTGTCCACGGTCACCTGGTCGGCCTCGGTCTCGATGGACTGAGGCTCGCGGCACCACTGGGCAGAAAGACGCTTGACCTCTTCGGTCATGGTTGCCGAAAAAAGCAGGGTCTGGCGTTTTGATTTGTCAGGCGTCTTGTAGATGATCTTGCGCACATCCGGGATAAAGCCCATGTCCAGCATCCGGTCGGCCTCGTCAATGACCATGATCAACACCTCAGAGAGATTGACCACACCCTTGCCCACATAATCCAGGAGACGTCCGGGGGTCGCCGCCAGGATATCCACAGGACGTTCCTGTAACCGTTGACGCTGTTTCTGGTAATCGACTCCGCCATAGGCGGCAACGACCTCAAAATCAGTATATTTAGCCAACCCCTTGGCGTCTTTGGCCAGTTGGATGACCAGTTCGCGGGTCGGGGCAATGACCAGCACTCGTGGGCGTCCCGGCCTGCGGGTCAACTGTTCTGTCTGCAGCAAACGGGTGAAGGCCGCGATGAGAAAGACAGCGCTCTTACCGGTGCCGGTACTGGCCTTAGCCACCAGGTCACGCCCGGTAATGGCCTGAGGCAGGGCCGCAGCCTGGATCGGAGTACAGAATTGAAACTCCAGGTCGTCAATTGCGTGCATCAGCTCAATGGGCAGATCCAGATCATGAAACCTGGTTTTCCCCTCCTCAGGCTCAACCACAAACCGGCTCAGATTCCAGTCACCTGCACCGGCCTTTTTCTTCTTCGGCTGGCCGGTTCGACTGGAACGTGCCTTTCCATCCTGCCTGGGATCAGATTCGACCTGTCCGGCCTGAGGATCGGAAGAGCAATCCGTCACGCCTTCCAATCCCTGTACGGAGTCCATGTCAAGTTTTCCGGTCGCAGCAGAGTCTGGTGACACGTTGGATTCCTGCAGATTTGGTGAACGTTCTTTTGTTATGGTCATATTCCTTATATCCTGATGTAATTTGACTCAGCAGCTTTTTGGGGCTTACTGAAAGAGGCGATTATTTATTTGCAGGCCATGGCCTGTCAGACATCTCTGGGGTAAAGCAAAAAATTCGTAACTATCCACCTTAATGCAGGTAACGGGCGTTTGCCCGGAACCGTAACTGTTCAGCAGTGCCGCAGATGCGAGAAAGAGATCTGCGAAGTGTACTGATTTGTACATGAGCAGGCCGATGACGAAGTAGATGTGGTGCTGTTGAACAGTTACAAAAATTCAAACCATGGTCACCGGCATGGGCTTTGTCTGTTCCCCCACATACAGTGTCCGGTGCGGAAAGGGGATCTCAATATGATGACGGTCAAAGGCCTCTTTGATCTGCTCATGAATCGTATTGCGCAGATCGAGAAAATTCTCCCGTTTGGCCCAGACCGAAAACTGGATATCAAGTGAGGATTCGCCAAAACCCAGAAAGATAAAAAGGGGTTTGGGCTCCACCAGACAGAGATTATTGGCCGCAGCCACGGCAAACAGGACATTGCGCACCGCAGCAATGTTCTCCTTGTAGGCCACCCCCACCTTCAGATCAAGTCTGCGAATCGGGTAGCGGGTCAAGGTGGTCACCTCGGTGCCGACCAGGGTCTCGTTGGGGATGCGGACAAAGAGATTGTCCATGGTCCGCAGTTTGGCCGACAGGAGATCAATGGAGATCACCTCTCCTGTGGTTGAGCCGACCTGGATCACATCCCCGACGGAAAAAGGCCGCTCGCCAATGAGAAACAGGCCACTGATCAGGTTTGACATGGAGGTTTTGGCAGCAAAGCCGATGGCCACCGAAAAGATTCCTGCCGCCCCCAGAAGGGCTTTCAGTTCAAAGCCCATCTGGTTCAGGGCCGAAATCAGAAAGATAATCATCAACAGATAGTAGACGATCCGGCGGCTGAGCATCACCCCCTGGGTGGAAAAATTTCCTTCAGCCAGGCGCCCGACCCAGCGCGACACCAGACGGGCTACCACATACCCCACCAGCAGAATCAGTGCAGCCCGGCCAAAAGAAAACAGCCGTTCACTGGCCAAGACATATTCACCGATCTGGTTCAGAATCTCCATTTCATACTCCTTGCTCTGTCCATCCAACTCTCATTCCTGCAAACGACTTGCCCTGACCTTCATACAAAAGAGCATGGCTAAACCAAATTGGCCAACCATAACCAACCATGGCTTCGGCATGGCCAGTCATGGTCTCTGATAAGCACTCATACAAAAAGCGGTCAGCCAAAAAGCATGCTCAGGGTACTGCCCAGGGTCTTGCGATCCGGTTTTTGCCGGGGTGGAGCAATCGGCTGCGCCCCGGGACACTGGGACGGAGGGCCGTCCTGAATCTCAAGAAAATCCTGCCCTGATTCACTGTTCCGGGTCATCACCATTGCCTGGGTCCATAAATAATCATTATCCGCTCCATAAAGGGCCAAAAACGGCACCGGCAATTTCAGGCGATCGAGAAGGAGTGCGCTTGGTGCCCGGTTACTCACCACCACCGGAGTAATGGCCCGATAGGAACGATGCGGCAGGGCCGCATGATCGATCCTGGCATTGGTGTGAATGGCATAACAGAGATCTCCTTCCCTGGTGGAAGGGCCGAACCAGGTATCAGAGGGCTGCAGAACAGGCAGGTCCAGCAAGGGAAGACATTCCACGCCTGCCTGGACAGAGACCCACAGCGGAGTCGAGACAAAGAGGGTCAGTTGCTGGCCCGGCAGGACATAAAATGGAATCGCTGGACGAGTGATCACAGCCCGATCAGCCAGGGCCGGTACCAGCGAACAACCAGGAGTGGTCTTAGAAACCACATAGCGTCCCCGGGCAGCGGCAGGTTCGGTGTTCAGGGCCAGAGAGGGATTATCCTCAGAGTCATTTTCATTTCGTTGTTGATTGTCATCATAATAAATCTGCCATTCCTGATCCAGACGACGAACCGCAAGGGAAAGGGGGCCTATTTCCCATTGTCTTAACTCATTTATTTCCAGGGGATAGTCTCTCCACCACAGCTGAGTTTCATCCACCAAGGCAATTCTCCTTCATATCAGTTGTTAATTTGCTCACCACAAAACCGCAAATGAACACAAATGGACACAAAACCGAATCCAACAGACGCCACACCGTCGGCGACACATCCTCGCGCACGGGAAAAAATTGACATCCCACTCTATCCAACATGATCGACCGGTCCAAGCTCAGGCGTTGATATTATACCACAACCGCTGAAGAATATGTTAGAATAGACGTAACTGGTCAGCGGCACCCCATCTTCGCCCATTCTGACCTTCTCACATACACAAGTATGCTTCAAAGTCCAGAATGAACGAACCTGGCGCACCGCTGACCAGTTACAGTTTCCAATCCCTTACACACACCCTGCCCCCATGACATCACTCAGTTCCCGCTGCCGCACCAAGATCATTGCCACCCTCGGCCCCGCCTGTGACCAGGAAACGGAAATGGCCCGACTTATATCAGGTGGCGTCGACCTCTTCCGTCTCAACTTTTCCCATGGCGAACTCGCCGACAAACAGGCGCAGATCAATCGTCTGCGACGACTGGCCAGAGAGATGGGACAGGTCATCGGTCTGCTGGCCGATCTCCAGGGTCCCAAAATCAGGATTGGGGATCTTCCTCAAGGGGGGCTGACCCTCATCAGTGGCCAGACAATCTCTCTGACCCTTGAGAGTCCCTGCGGCGAAAGGTCCATTCCCATCAGCGACCGTTTTCTCATCACAGACATCCAGATCGGCCAGCACATCCTGATTGATGACGGCCAGATCGAGCTGCTGGTCGAGGGTAAGACCAATTCGTCCCTTAAATGTCAGATCCTGATGGGTGGCCACCTCACCAGCCGCAAAGGACTGAATCTGCCGGACAGCCAGTTGGCTATCCCGGCCCTGACCCGGAAGGATGAGCAGGATCTTGACTTTATCCTCACAGAGGACTTTGACTTCGTGGCCCTCTCCTTTGTCCACAAAGGGGCCGACATTGAACAATTGCGCCGTCGAATTGATGAGAGAAACAGTGCAATCAAGATCATTGCCAAGATTGAAAAGCCGGAAGCCGTAGAGGCCTTTACTGAAATCCTGGCCGCAGCCGATGGGATCATGGTCGCCCGTGGTGATCTGGGCGTGGAGATGAAACTGGAAAAGGTTCCCCTGATCCAGAAGAACATCATCAGGGCCTGTGTTGCGGCCGGCAAACCGGTGATCACGGCCACCCAGATGCTGGAAAGCATGATCAGTAAACCGGTGCCGACCCGAGCCGAAACATCGGATGCGGCCAATGCCATCCTTGACGGCAGCGATGCTCTGATGCTCTCAGGTGAGACTGCAATTGGAGAATTTCCCTGGGAGGCCGTTCGTGTCCTCACCCGGATTGCCGGTGAAGTTGAGCGTGATCTCTATGCCAATCGAAACTGCGCCGCCCTGAACCTGGAAAACCTGACCGGCAAGGGAAACAGAGCCATTGACGAGGCCATTGCCCAGGCCGCCTGTCGCACGGCCCTGACCGTCAGGGCCGAACTGATCGTGGCCTTCACCCAGACCGGATCAACGGCCAGGCTACTGGCCAAAAACAGGCCATTGGTCCCTGTCCTTGCCCTGACCCCATCAGTCCGGGTCCAGCAGCAGTTGACCCTGCTGCACGGAGTACGCTCGCTGGCCATCGACATGCAGGCCGACACCGAATCGCTGATCAGGGCCGCAGAAGAGACGATCCTCGCCCACAACCTGCTGCAGCCCGGGGCCATTATCGTTATCACCCTGGGCAGTCCGGTCTCAGACCCGGGGGCCACTAATCTCATCAAGGTCCAGCGCCTGAGCCGCTGACAAACCACTGGAGTGAACACCCTGTAAAGCCTGACCGGTCTCGGGCTCAGGCCTTACAGGGTCTCTTTCTGATGGTGGAGACTACTCAGCCACGGGTGATCCGTCGCACAGCCTCGTCGTAGCGTTCCTTGGTTCTGGTAATAATTTCAGACGGCAGGGGCGGTGCCGGCGGAGTCTTATCCCAGTCAAGCGAAGAGAGGTAGTCACGCAGATACTGCTTGTCAAAACTGGGCTGCCCCTGACCCGGTTTATACTCATCCACCGGCCAGAATCTCGATGAATCAGGGGTCAGGACCTCATCAATCAGAATCAGTTTTCCGTCGATCTCACCCAACTCGAACTTGGTATCAGCAATGATAATCCCTTTGTTGCGGGCATACTCCGCCGCACGGCTGTAAAGTTTGATACTGATTTCGGCAATCTCCCGGCTGCGCTCAGGACCCATCTTGGCCTCAAGCTGGGCCAGCGAGATGTTCTCGTCATGGTCACCCAGATCGGCCTTGGTGGATGGGGTAAAGAGCACCTCGGGCAACTGATCAGATTCCTGAAGACCTGCTGGGAGTTCAAATCCACACACAACCCGATTCTTCTGATAGGCCTGCCAGAACGAGCCTGAGATGTACCCGCGTACAATACACTCCACAGAGAGAGGGCGAGTTTTGCGGACCAGCATGGAGCGTCCACGCAGCTGCTCAGCATAGGGCTGGCAGACTGCGGGGTAATCGGCCGTATTGGCGCTGATCAGGTGGTTGTCGACGATATCGCCAAGCAGATCAAACCAGAACAGGGACAGCTGGGTCAGAATGGCCCCCTTGCCGGGAATGGGATCACCCATAACCACATCATAGGCAGAGATCCGGTCAGTGGCCACCATGAGCAATTTATCATCATGGCCGGGAATCCCGTACATGTCGCGGACCTTACCGCGATGAAGAAGATTGAGGGCCGGAAAATCAGTCGTTACAATTGGTTCGGTCATTGCTGCAATTCTCCTGAGCAGAAACAAAAAAAGCGGCCTCCCCGCACACAAGTGCAGAAAAACCGCCCGATACTTTAAAAATTACAGACCCAGTCTGGCTTTAACGGCCTTGATCACATCATCACTGGAGGTCGCGGTAACGGTCATGACCAGCCCTTCATTCTTGTAAAAACCAATCAGAGGAGCGGTCTTCTCGTTGTAGGTCTCAAGGCGATGAGTGATGGCCGCCTCGGTCTCGTCCTCACGCTGGATGGCAGGACTGCCGCATTTATCGCAGATCCCCTCAACCTTGGTCGGATTGGATTTGACATTGTAGATCGCCTGACAATCGGAATTCGAGCAGGTACGACGGGTACAGAGACGATCAAGGATCACATCGCGGGGAACATCAATATCAACGGCCATGTCGAGTTTGATATTGAGCTTGGCCAGCAGGTTCTTGAGTGCTTCGGCCTGCGGGATGGTCCGGGGAAAACCATCAAGCAGAAAGCCTTTTGCACAATCAGGCTCCTGAAGACGCTTCTCCATAATTCCCATGATCAGCGAATCAGGAACCAGATCACCACGACTCATGTAGCCCTGTGCTTCCTTCCCAAGATCTGTACCGGCATTAACGGCACCGCGCAGGATATCGCCGGTGGAAATCTGGACAGACCCATCAATGGCGGTCAGCAATTTGGCCACAGTGCCTTTTCCGGCGCCGGGGGCACCCAAGAGTATCAATTTCATACATTTCTCCTTCTGCTATTCAAGAGTTATCAGTTCGATGTCAAAAAAAAAGCCCAGCGCAAAAACCTTTTCACACAAGGCACCTAACAAAAATTATACTTATAAACTTTTTTCATCATTGGCGCATCTAAAACCGAACCTGATCTCTGTTTCCGGCAACAAAAGGAGTCGGGTCTGCTCTATTCAGTCTCCCTGCACATCAAGACGGGGTCTTCTGAGGGCGCGCTGGCTGAGCATGCGCTCCGTCCATTCAGGACAGCGTTCCCCCCTGTATTCTTTCAATTCAGCAATCAGGGAACCAATCAGAATCTTGGAATGAATCCGCAGGGGGATGCGACAGGAATCAGCCGTAAACCAGATCACGGTATCACCACTCTTGTCGTACAAGCCCTTAAAGGTCATGCGCGGCAGGACCTCAAGGGCCTCGACTCGGCCCAGCAGGCGGTTTTGAACCCGGGAGGAACCACGGAGTTCCACATCCACCAGATTTCTGCTCTCATCAGCCCAGGTGGGCACAACAAAGTGGTTTTGATCAACGCTCCAGGGAAGAAAGCGGGTGGTGAAAAAGGAAGAAAACTCATTGTGAACCGGGCCATCCACCTCAAATCGATGCTCAGCCCCCTGGTTCTTTCGATAAAAAACCAGCCCCTGCTCCTGGTCATAACGAGTCTGTCGCAAAACCCCATCCCGGCCACCCTCGCGCTGTTTCACCTCATAATTTATGGGGAGCCAGTCAGCTGTCACCTGGGTGACAAAGGTGTCATTCACAGGATAAAATAAATGAAACAGGCCTGAATCACGGACTCGAGCCCGAATTTCACATGCCCCCGGCTCAGCTTGCTCGACGCTCAAGGACATTTCCCCGATCTTGATTCCCCCGCTCCAGGAGATATCATAGGCCAATTCTTCAGTCGGGCAGAACGTTGCCGAACCGACCTGTTCCTCTGCCGAGGCCCCTTGAGCCACAAAACCAACCAGCAGCAAAACCTGCAAGCAGACCCCTGATCGAACCAACCTGCCCCGCCTCTCAAGTATCATCCAAGCCACCAGAACCAAATCCTGTAACCAAATCCTTTCTTACAGGCTACTCCACAATCATCAGGCACCAGTGGCCTCTGCATTTACTGATCAGTGGAAAGCACGATCACCTCATCACCATCGACCAGTTTCCACATCTGGTTCTTGTCTGGATTGAGATAAATTTTACCAGGACTGTCCATGGAGTCATGAATCCGGAGACCAATTGCAATCTCACCCTGATACGAAACCCGCTCCTGAATGGCACGGAAGGTCATCTGGCCGCTCACCTCATAATCCGCGCTGCTCTGGAAATAGATCTCTGCCCCGCCACTGGTAAACAGTTCCTGAAAGACAATATTAAGCTCAGGCCGCAGGGTCACATGGGAAAGAATATGACTGAGAATAAGAGGGCTGAGAATCACCTCCTCCGGTGAGTCACGGAAGAGGATCTGGTTCTCCGGGTCAAGAAACTCCATCAGAATATCAGGGCGTTCCGTCTGGTCCTTCAGGAGATTGCGCAGCAGCATAAAGCCAAGGATGGTACGGGCGTCTGCCTGTTCAGCACTCTTCATCCAGTCACAGCCGAGCAGGACGATATTATCATAACTGCACAAATCGACCAGGGCCAGATCCTGAGGATCGGTATAATCGCCGTCCAGGTGGCGGATCACCACCCGTTCCGGGGACATGGAAACACGTCGCAGTCGCTCTTCCCGTTCCTGGGTGGACATGGCGGAAAAGAGATCGATTTCAAAAAATTCATTCCGGTAATTATCAAATTCATGGACCAGGGCCGGAATCATATCATTCCAACCCAGGAGCAGGATACGACGCTGTTTTTTGGACCGTACCCGGGGTGCAAACTCTCCCCGGGGGAAGGCCACTGGCCGCCGGGCAACATCCGGATTGGAATCACCATGATTCCTGGCCATAATCACCAGACGATCCCCTTCCAGGACGACAAATCCTGGCGGAGGATTCAAAAATGGCCGGAATGAACCATTCTCGGGACGCAGGACCCCCAGGGGGACGGCCATGGGAAAGCAGGAAAACAGATCCTCAAAACGCTCACCGGCAAAGGCCGGCAATCGCCTGATCCGAATCCCGTTCCCTTCACCATATGAAAGGATTTCGGTATAAATATGGGAGAGCCGACGGTGACGGATGTTCTGGGCCACCAGGAGGCTGATAATGCCGTCACTGGCCAGGATTTCAAGCTGACCCGGATAGGCCGTACGGGCCACAGGAATTTTTCGGGCATCAAAGAGCTCCGCTGTCACAAAAGGCAGGGGGGCGGATTCTTCACGGGCATACCCGGCAATCGCCAAAAGTGTCTTGATGGTCCGCATATCAGACTGATCTGTCCCGCCGACGCTGAAATCGGCTCCGGGCAGGATGATGGCTGCGGCATGCAGATAATCGACCCGCTTGAGATGATCATTGCGCAGACTGTTCCCGGAACGGAAAATCACCTGGCGTGCGTCCCATTCCCGCCCCAGAAATGAGGCCAGGGCCTGATGCTGATCCGAGGTGACCTCTTCACTGAGAATGGCAATGCGTAATCGTCTGGCCCCCCTGCTCTGCAGCAGTCGCTTCACCCGGGTTTCAGATTCCACCAGTTCCTTGACAATGGCCGGTGTCCTGGTCGTCCAGCCGAGAATGACAATATGATGATTCAGACTCACCGGGGTAAGCCCGGCCTCAAGTCTGCGAATGGTCGCTTCCAGCCACTGGGTCATGATGGCAATCAGCGAGCCCATGAACAGGACATATCCCAAAACCGTGACCACCGTCGAGATGACACGGAGGAGCAGCCCCTGATCATCGCCAAGATAGCCAGGGTCAGTCAGACGGAGAAAGGCCCACCAGATCCCCTCAGATGGTGAGGCAAAGTTACCAGTCATATAGACGGCGGCCCCGCCACCGGCCATACTGACCAGACCAATCAGGGCGGCAATCATCAACAGACGGAAATGAGCGCCGCGCAGCAGAAGACGCTCAAGGAAAAACTGCA